>NZJA01000030.1 GCA_002691835.1 Planctomycetota bacterium | reverse complement strand
TTCAGTTCCGGAACTTCTCGTTGAGATGAACAGTAAGGGACTGGGGCTGGCTTGTGTGGTTTCTGAAAGTGGGTCCTTCATCGGTGTCTTTACGGATGGAGATCTCCGCCGTTTGCTCACTCAGTGTGAATCTCCGCTTGGCCTGACAGTTCAGCAGGCCTGGGAAAGCAGCAGGAGAGAGGATATGGCGACATCCGCGCCCCTGACAGTTGCTGCTGGGAGTTTAGCAGTCGAGGCTCTGAGCCTGATGCGAGATCATCGAGTCACCTCTCTGGTGATCGTAGATGGTGATCAGAAACCCCGTGGAATTGTGCGGATGGTTGATCTGCTGAGAGAAGGAATCCGCGAACCTTCTTCTTGAAGATCCCTCAGCAGAGAAGTTTCGCTGGACACTTCCAGAAAAAAAACGTGGCAGCGATCGGGAAGATCGCTGCCACGCTTTTTTTAATCGAAACAGGAGCTGTTTTCTAGTTTCGTGGAAGGTAGCGTCTGCCGCGATCCTCCGGAGTCGTCTCCGCAGTTTCATTTGAGGATGGCATGCTGGAGATGGCGAATCCATCACCCTTCACAGAGTCGGTCCCGTCCCAGCCTTTAATCAGGTCTGCAACTGTGGTTGTTTCCAGCAACTTCTCAGAGAGCTCCCAGATTTCTGACCAACGGTCCTGAAGAGGAGGAGGTGCAGATCCACCGAGGAGGCAATATTTTTTGCGGGATTTGCCCTCGATCCCTTCGACCACATTTTTGAGAGTGATCTGCTCTGGGGGGACCGCAAAAAGGAATCCACCTCCCGGACCTCTGTTGCTTTTGAGGTAACCTGCACGAACCAGTGGTTGCAGCATCTTGCGTGTAAAATGCTCGGGAAGCTGGGCCTCGTCGCAGAGCTCCACAACTGTTCGGGGAATCGCGGGGTTTTGGGCCATCAGCTGCAAACAGCGGAGGGCATACTCAATACCTCTGGAGTACAAGTGAGTCATCGGACTACCTTCAATTCGTTGACATTTAGTCAACTCAGAAACTTTTAAGACATGATCACAACTCGAACTTACCTTCTGACCGTGGTCGGGGGGGGCGGAATCGCAACGAAGAGCGAGTTTGCCACGGATAATAACGGACACGTTGGTCCATATATAGGCAGGAGATCAGGAATCGCTGATTTGAAGCCGATGTGAAGAGGTTTCCCGGGCGACAGTTTTTGCGCTTCTACGACGACATATGTGGATATTCATGATTGGTCGGCGGTGAGAAGTTTTCTTTCACAGTCCGCGGTGCAATCCATCGAAGCAGATTCAGGGCAGATCCCGCCTTGTCATCGGTTCCCGATGCTCTGGCTCCGCCAAATGGCTGTTGACCGACGACAGCACCGGTGGGTTTGTCGTTGATGTAAAAGTTACCTGCGCTGTATCGAAGGCGTTCAGAGATCCGATCGGCGGCGAGACGGTCAGAAGAGAAGACCGCTCCAGTCAAGGCGTAGGGACTGGTGGAATCCACGAGATCCAGAGCCTGGTCCATTTTTTCATCTTCGTAGACATGGACAGAGAGAACCGGACCAAACAATTCGGTTTCCATCGTTTCAGCCTTCGGATCCTGACACTCGATGATGGTTGGGCTGACAAAGTAACCCTTTGAGTCGTCACATTCGCCACCACAGATAATATCACACTCAGAATTTTCACGGGCTCTCTCAATGGCTGATTGGTTTCTTTCGAAAGCGCCCTGATGAATCACTGCTCCCATGAAGTTTTTGAAATCTCGAACATCTCCCATCGGCAATGATCGGGTGGTTTCGACGAGGGATTCTTTCAATTGCGGCCAGAGACTCTTTGGAACATACATTCGACTGGCTGCCGAACATTTTTGACCCTGATACTCAAAGGCTCCTCGAACAGTGGCTGCACTCAGAGATGCAACATCAGCGCTCGGATGCGCAAAGATGAAATCTTTGCCTCCGGTTTCACCAACAATGCGTGGGTAGTTGCGATAGTTCTCAAGATTGCCAGCGATCTGCTGCCACAGCTGACGGAATATCTGAGTCGATCCGGTGTAGTGGATTCCGGCAAAGTCGTGGGAAGAGAGGGCTTCACGGGTAATTGAGACGGGATCTCCAGGAACAAAGTTGATCACTCCTGGGGGGAGTCCGGCTTCCTCGAGAAGGCGGTAAGAAACCCAGTTAGAGAGAACCGAGTGCTCTGAAGGTTTCCACACCACCGTGTTTCCCATCAATGCCGGGGCACAGCAAAGATTTGCTGCAATCGAAGTGAAGTTGAAAGGAGTGACTGCGTAGACGTAGCCTTCGAGAGGGCGGTGATCAACATGATTCCAGATTCCTGGCGGATTGATTGGCGGCTGTTCTCGCGGAATCTGGTCGAGGGCGTAATGATTGTTGAAACGGAAAAAGTCGATCAATTCACAAGCGGCATCGATCTCTGACTGAAAGACAGTTTTTGACTGGCCGAGCATGGTCGAAGCGTTGATCTCATCGCGCCATTTGCTTCCCTGCAACAGCACGGCTGCCCGTTCCATTACCGCAGAACGCACTTGTTGAGAGACGGAAGACCATTCTTTCCAAGCTGTCTGGGCAGCGGCTACCGCTTTTTGAACAACCTCAGGGGTCGCACAGTGCCACCGGGCGATCACATGTTGATGGTCATGGGGAGAACGCTGTTCACGGATCTCTCCGGTAAAGATCTGTTCGCCACCGACGATGCAGGGAATCTCGGGGATTTCCCCAGCCATCGAGTCGAGACGGGATTCCAAAGAGTTGCGCTCCGCTGAGTCAGGGGCGTAATCGAGGATGGGTTCGTTATCCGGTGTTCCGGGGTCAAATTTTTGATTTTCCATGACGGTTCCTTCTCGAGGGGGTTACGCAACTGATCAGGGTCTCCCTGTTCCTCATTGAATGGGCATTAAAGCCCTCAACGTTCACAGATGCCACTGTTCAAGGGGTGGTTCGGTTGCCGCAAAAGGGGAGAGTGTTACCTTGTAAGGGTGTGGTTATCGTTCACCGGAGAGAAGTTCCCGAGAATCGGGATCTGATTCGGGTGAATCCAGCGAATATCGGAGGATTTGCATGACAGATCAAATGGCCCGACTTCTAGATTCTGGGGATCTATTCAGGGATCGCCATGTGGGACCGAGAAGTTCAGACATCGACGCGATGCTTAAGGCGATTGGAGTCGATTCCATGGAAAGCCTGATCGATCGCGCTGTACCGCAATCGATTCGCTTGGAAAAAGACCTTTCTCTGCCGGAAGCAGCAACTGAGGCGGAAGCGCTCAAGGAACTTCAGGATCTCTCTGCGAGTAATGAATGTTTCCGTTCCCACATCGGGACCGGTTATCACGATTGCATTACACCGCCCGCAATTCAGCGAGGGATTCTTGAGTCGCCGGGTTGGTACACTGCTTACACACCTTACCAGCCTGAGATCAGCCAGGGCCGTCTCGAAGCTCTTCTGAATTTCCAAACGATGGTATGCGACCTCACCGGGATGGAAGTTGCGAATGCTTCAATGCTGGATGAAGGAACCGCTGCTGCGGAAGCCATGACGATGTGTCATCGCATTCAAGACAAGGCTCGCCGAGGAAAAGATTGCGATCTCTTCTTTGTTTCAGAGCGCTGTCACCCGCAGACGATTGAGATCGTTCAGTCGCGAGCAGAACCATTGGGTATCGAAATCGTAGTCGGAGATCATGAGGATTTCACATTCCCGGCGCGTTGTTTCGGAGTGCTGGTTCAATACCCCGATACCGATGGCCGTGTGGTTGATCTGAATGGGATCAGTGATCGAGCCCATAAGGTCGGAGCGATGGTTGTCGTTGCTGCTGATCCACTTTCCTTGACCCTGTTGACTCCTCCCGGAGAAATGGGCGCGGATGTCGCAGTGGGATCGACCCAGCGATTTGGAATTCCAATGGGTTTCGGGGGGCCTCACGCCGCATATCTGGCGACTCTGGAAAAACATCAGAGGCAGTTACCAGGTCGTCTGGTAGGAGTGTCCAAGGATGCCGAAGGTAAAGAAGCTCTGCGTCTCGCTCTGCAAACTCGTGAGCAGCATATTCGCAGGGACAAGGCGACCAGCAACATCTGCACGGCTCAGGTGCTTCTTGCGGTTTGCGCAGGGATGTATGCGGTCCATCACGGTCCGGAAGGTCTGAGCAGGATCGCCCGTAAAGTTCGATTGCAGGCAGAGATTCTTGCCAATGGATTGTCGGACCTCGGTCACAACGTCTTTGAGACGGTTCGATTTGATACCGTCAAAGTCACACCGGTAAACCTTAGCGTAAAAGAAGTCCGCAACCGAAGTGAGGCTGCGAAAAGAAACTTCCGATACTTCGAAGATGGTGCGATCGGTATCACCGTGGACGAGACGACACTTCGGGAAGATCTGATTTCAATTCTCGAAGTCTTTGGAGCCACTTCAGGATCTTTGGACTTGGACAGCATGGCGAGCTCTGTCGAAGTTGACTTGCCAGAGGCCCATGCCCGCAAGAGTGCATTCCTCGAACACCCAGTGTTCCACTCTCACCGCTGTGAGACAGATCTGATGCGCTATATGCACAATCTCGAATCCCGAGACCTCGCACTCAATGCGGCGATGATTCCTCTGGGGTCGTGCACGATGAAGTTGAATGCTGCGGCTGAGATGTTCCCGATTCTTTACCCGGGCTTTGCCGGATTGCACCCGTTTGCACCTGAAGAGCAGACCAAGGGATACCAGATTTTGGTAGACCGCCTGGATCAATGGCTTTCAGAGATCACGGGCTTTGACCGGGTGACGATGATGCCAAATGCCGGATCCCAAGGTGAATACTCCGGGTTGATGGTGATTCGTGCTTACCACCAGTCTCGCGGCGAAGAGCACCGTAATGTTTGCATCATTCCTCAGTCGGCTCACGGGACGAATCCAGCGAGTGCCATCATGGCCGGCATGAAGGTCGTCGTCGTCGGTTGCGATGACGATGGAAATATCGACCTCGAAGATTTGAAGGCGAAAGTTGAGAGCAATAGAGATCAGCTTTCCGCGTTGATGGTGACCTATCCTTCGACTCATGGAGTCTTCGAAACGGCGATCCGGGAAATCTGCGAGATGGTTCATGAGGCTGGCGGTCAGGTATACCTCGATGGCGCAAACATGAATGCCATGGTCGGCATTTGCAGGCCGGGTGACTTTGGTGCCGACGTCTGCCACCTCAATCTTCACAAGACGTTCTGTATTCCCCATGGTGGAGGGGGCCCCGGAGTGGGCCCCATCGGAGTTGCGGCTCACCTTTCACCCTTCCTCCCTGGGCATCCCTTCAGGGACACCGGTGGCGAACAGGGGATAGGAGCGATTTCTGCGGCTCCTTTTGGCAGTGCAACAATCTTGCCGATCAGTTATGCCTACATCCGCATGATGGGAACCTCGGGTCTGGTTCACGCCACTCGCGTGGCCATTCTTTCTGCGAACTATCTCGCAGCGGCACTGGAAGACCTCTATCCGATTCTTTTCAAAGGAGAGAATGGTCTGGTTGCCCATGAGTGCATCATCGATACCCGCGTGCTGAAGTCCGAAGCGGGGATAACCGTCGACGATGTGGCTAAAAGGTTGATCGATTATGGCTTCCACGCACCGACGATGTCATGGCCGGTGGCGGGAACACTGATGGTTGAACCGACAGAGAGCGAACCCAAAAAAGAACTCGATCGATTCGTTGAAGCGATGCGGGGAATCCACTCAGAAGCGAAGCTGGTCGAGGCTGGAGAACTTCCAGCAGAGAATAATCCGCTTTGTAACGCTCCACATACGGCAGCCTGTGTGATTACCGAAGAGTGGGATCGCCCCTATTCCCGTGAGCAGGCGGCCTTCCCCAGTTTGCACACTCGCAGTCATAAGTTCTGGCCTGCTGTGGCGCGCATTGATCAGGCATATGGTGATCGAAACCTCGTATGTTCGTGCCCGCCTGTGGAGGAGTACTCCGACACTTAAGGATGAAAATCCTCCGGTGTCGTCATCTTCTTTTTCTTGCCGTGTTGTGCCAATGGTGCAACACGGCAAGTTTTTTAGCTGGTGGAGGCGTCTGTCTCGATCAGGCCTTCATGAAGAGCGCGAGTGCCGCGAATCAGGTCTTCTTCGGGGACGACACAGGTGATCACCAGATTTGAACTGGAGATCAGGTCCAGGTTGATTTTTTGAGCGGCAAGAATTTGAAAGATAGATCCGGCGATTCCGGGTTCTCTGGAAATCCCCTCACCGATGATGTTCAGGAGGGCGATGCGTTCATCGACGATCCAGTTTTCACCCCCGACCTGTTTGACCAGGTCGTCGAGTTGTTCGTCGTTGAAATGCGTATCTCCGGGGACAACAAAGGTGATGTCGTTGTTGCCGTCGTGACTTTGGGCCTGAACGATGAGTCGGACATTGACTCCCAACTCGCCGAGGATGCCGAAGATCTTGGCAGCGACTCCTGGGGTATCAGGAACTGATACGAGAGAGATTTTTTTGACGTTACGGTCATCGGTGACCGCCCTGATTTCGACCTTCTCCATATCATCTTCCTTTCTGCTGATTCGGGTTCCTGGAGCATTCTGTGTCGCGGAAGCGACAACGAGAGGAACTTGGAATCGTCGGGCCATCTCGACAGAGCGGCCATGAAGAACCTTGGCGCCCAGATTTGCCATCTCCAGCATCTCGTCGTAGCCGAGAGCTCTGATTTGGCGGGCACCATCGACAATCCTCGGGTCAGCAGTGAAGACACCGCTCACATCGGTGAGGATTTCACAGAGATCTGCACCGAGGGCTGCAGCCATGGCTACCGCACTGGTATCGGATCCACCACGTCCGAGAGTCGTGATTTCATCTCGTTCATCGTGCCCCTGGAATCCAGCGAGGACGACGACTTCATCTCGAGCAAGAGCTGAAACGATGCGGTCAGGATCAATGTGCAGAATTTTTGCTTCAGAGTGTTGAGTATTCGTACGAATCCCGCCCTGAGATCCGGTAAAGGATCGTGCAGCAATCCCTTTCTCATGGAGAGCCATCGAAAGCAGTGCCATCGACTGAACTTCTCCAGCTGAAAGCAGTACATCCAATTCACGGCTGGGAGGGCGTTCGGAAATTTCGCGAGCGAGAGAAAGAAGCTGATCGGTGGTGTCTCCCATTGCCGAGACCACACAGACGACGTGGACTCCCGCATTCTGGCGTTCAGAGATTCGGTGAGCTGCATTCTGAATCAATGCCGGTGTCGCAACACTGGTCCCACCAAACTTCATGACATGGATCGGTTTTTTTAATTCTGTGGGGTTCATTGAAGCTTCTCCCACTGGATCCCTTGATGGTCGACAGCGAGCCCCAAAATTGTCGTTTCGATGCCCGCTTGCTTGAGAGCTGCAGTCGCAGAGCTGAGCCCCTGTCCGTGGATCAGATCAGGGAATGCGCTCAAGGGAGCAAAGCTGGCCAGAGTCGGCCCGGCCCCGGATAACCAGGAACCCATTAAATGTTCATCGCTGCGGAGTGCCGCTAATGCTTCTTCCAGTCCCGGGACGAGGGGAAGGCGATAAGGTTCGTGCAAACTGTCCGTACAGGCTTTGGAGAGCTGACGGGTATCGTGACTCTCAAGACTTCTCAGGAGTAAAGAGAGGGCTGCCATGTTGGAAGTGACGGCCGTCGTTTCATGGGTATCTGGAAGCGCGGCTCGCGCTTGAGCTGTGGCCAGTTCGTGTTCGGGGACAAGAGCGATGACTCCGAGGGATTCCGGACAGGGGACCGATTGGCAGCAGATGAGATCCGCTTTTTCTTGAAAGCAGAATTGCAGCCCACCGTAAACAGCGGCCGCGGCATTGTCGCCATGTCCTTCCCTCGATGTGAGTTCTCTAAAGAGTTCTGATCGCTGGGAGATGGTCCCATCTCTGAAAAGGAATCCTGCAGTGAGTCCCGCTCCGATGGCTGCGGCACTCGAACCCAATCCGCGAGTCATGGGAATTTGGCTGTCAATTTTCCAATGGCATTGAAGAGCGGCTTCGCCGGCGATTTCTCGGGCTGTGGCAACGATCAAATGCTCTGCGTCGGTTGGAACCTGATCACTGCCTTCGCCGGTCACTTCCAGCTGAAAGTCAGGGGAAGGAGTGACGGTCACGGTCAGGGGACAGTCGAGAGCCAGGCCGAGGATGTCGAATCCCGGTCCGAGATTGGCACTGGAGGCAGGAACCCTGATCTTCCATGTGGGCATCAGAGGCCCATTCTTCGTCGTAAGGCGTTCAGGTCAGCAGAGACCGGTTCCGGAATGTCGAGGTCCGCGATCGCCCGATCGGGATCTTTGAGTCCATGACCGGTCAGAGTACAGACGACCTTTCCACCTTCCGCACAGATTTCCTCTCCTGCTCGCTGGCGAGCGAGAAGGCCTGCAACGCTGGCAGCACTGGCGGGTTCACAGAAGACCCCCTCTGTTGAAGCGAGAAGGCTGTAGGCCTCAAGGATCTGGTCATCGGAGACAGCACTGATTTCGCCTTCGGATTGTTCGATGGCCTCCAGCGCTCCCTTCCAGGATGCGGGATTGCCAATTCGGATGGCGGTCGCAATCGTCTCGGGATTTTCGATGGGATGTCCGTGAACAATGGGGGCGGCTCCTGCGGCCTGACAACCGAACATTCTCGGTGTTACAGGGATCACCCCTTCTTTGTGATATTGACGGTACCCGCGCCATGAAGCGGTGATATTGCCGGCGTTCCCCACGGGAAGGAAATGAGCAGCGGGAGCTTCGCCCAAAGTATCCACGATTTCAAACGCCACGGTTTTTTGTCCCTCAAGGCGATATGGATTCAGGGAATTGACGAGGGTGATGCCTTCCTTCTCAGCGATTTCGACGACGAGTTGGAGAGCCTGATCAAAGTTGCCCTCGATGGGAATGACGGCCGCACCATGAACGAGAGCCTGAGCTAATTTTCCTGCGGCAACTTTTCCGGCTGGCAGAACGACATAGCAGGGCACTCCCGCTCGGGCGGCATAAGCTGCCGCCGCTGCCGAGGTATTTCCCGTAGAAGCACAGATGACTCCACGGCATTCAGATTCCATCGCTTTTGAAACGGCAAGAGTCATTCCCCGGTCCTTGAAGGAACAGGTGGGATTCAGACCCTCGAACTTGAGGAAGACCTTGCGCTCACCCCCGAGGATTTGGGAGAGGCCAGGCGCTGGAATCAGCGGTGTGGATCCCTCATTCAGAGAGATCACCGGAGTCTCTGCCGTCACGGGAAGTTTGTCCCTGTAGCGTTCGATGATTCCTGCCATGGTTTCCTCGTTTCTACCTATTCCTCGATGCGGATCCGTACCGGTGCGGAGATATCTCGAAGGTCTTTATCGAGATGATCCAATGCCCGATCGAGCTGGGGAGTTTG
>NZJA01000029.1 GCA_002691835.1 Planctomycetota bacterium | reverse complement strand
TCGCTGTATTGGATGTCAGAAAAAGCACATTGCTATTTACTAACACACGAAATCAATCGGAGCGTTGGCATCAGTGCTTAAGATTTGCCTGTCCAGCAATGGAGGGTGCATTAGCTCTTCATCACAGTGCAATAGATCGAAGCAAAAGAGAATGGATAGAAGAACAGATGAAAAACGGACAGCTTCGTTGGGTTGTCTGCACTAGTTCTTTAGATCTAGGTGTTGATTTCCAACCTGTAGAAAGAGTCATACAAATCGGCAGTCCGAAAAATATTGCACGACTGCTTCAAAGGGCAGGTCGATCTGCTCATTATCCCGAGGGAAAATCTGAAGTTTTGTTTATGCCAACCAACGCACTAGAGCTTCTCGAACTGAGCGCCTTAAGACGTGGATTGAACAACGACTTAATTGAAACAAGAAAACCTCCATATAAACCACTTGATGTTCTCTTGCAGCACCTAACGACGTTGGCATGTGGACCTGGATTTAACCCTACAGACACTCTGCAGGCAATTCGCAAAACTGCCTGCTACCAATCCATTACGAATGAAGAATGGCAATGGTGCCTCCTGTTTTTGGAAAAGGGAGGGAATTGTTTGAACGCTTATTCTCGGTATCGAAAACTTGAATGGAACCAAAACAAGAAGCTATTTTTCGTGAGGGATGGTTCCATAGCACGACTTCATAAACTTAATATTGGAACAATAACTTCGGCACCATCAATTCGAGTTCGCTTTCACCGTGGAGCGATAATAGGACACGTAGAGGAAACCTTTATCAGTCAATTGAATCCTAAAGATGTATTCTTCTTTGCAGGGCGTCAATTAGAACTAATAAGGATCAAAGACATGACGGCTTATGTAAAATTATCCACACGAAAAAGTACAACAGTGCCTGCATGGGCAGGTGGACAAATGGCCTTGTCTGATCTATTAACCACTAAGTTAAGAGAAGAGGTAGAACTAGCTTCTGAAAATAAACTGGACACAGCAGAGTTGAAAGCATTAAAACCACTTCTAGACCGTCAAAAAGACTTATCGATTCTGCCTAAACAAACGGAACTGTTAATCGAAAGTTGTATCACCAAGGAAGGTCAGCATTTATTTGTTTATCCGTTTGAGGGTCGTTTTGTGCACGAAGGTCTTGGTTTTCTATGGGCATCACGATTGACTAAAAAAATGAGAAGTACAATCACAGTGTCAGTCAATGATTATGGTTTTGAACTCTTAGCGCCAAAAGACTATCCATTAATTAAACTTTTTGAAGAATCACTAGACAATCTTATTAAAGATTCAGATATAGAATCTGATCTCGAGAATGCTTTGAATTTATCAGAGCTTTGTAAGCGACGCTTTAGAAGCATCGCTCAAGTATCAGGTTTGATCCTACAAGGGTACCCGAGCAAGAACAAAACTAGTGGTCAATTACAGATTAGTAGCTCACTGCTATGGGAAGTATTTAGCAAGCATGAGCCTGGCAACCTATTACTAAAGCAGGCACGACATGAAGTTCTTCATGACCAGCTCGAACTATCGCGCTTGACAACTGCATTAACAAGAATGAGAACAGGGAAAATAATACATAGTGAAATTCCTAGACCAGGACCATTAGCTTTCCCTCTATTGGTTGAACGATTACGAAACAGACTGAGCAATGAGTCTATACTGGAGAGAGTTAAGAGAATGCAAATGGAAGCCTTAAAACATGAAACCTACGAATAGTCTCAATAGAGTTCATAACAGATTTTGCAGACATCGGCTCCATCAAAAGAGAAGATATGGAGCACAAAGAATGGTAATTTTGTGCAAAACTGCTGTTGATCAATGAAATGGACTACGGTTTTACCTGCTGATGTCTAAAATAATTGAAACGCCGTCACTGTATGCCAATCAAGGAAAATGTATCAGATTATCCTAGACCGCCACATATTGAACTGATCATGGGTCAGGTGTCAGTGGCAATTGGAAATGAAGTAATCGCTAAAGATCATCGCTATGTTCGTGTCTGTGAAACGTTCCACCCGCCTACTATCTATCTTGACCAGGATGCGTTTGCCATTGGAACACTGCATCAAACCTCTGGACGCGTCTCTTACTGCGAATGGAAGGGATTGGCAGAGTACTGGACAGTCAGCAAGTCCGATGGAAGTGACGCACGAGATCGTGCTGGATGGAGCTACCCAACTCCTACAAAACACTTTGAAGGGCTCGCTAACTGGATCGGTCTGTATCCTCGTTTAGTGGATACATGTATCTTGGAGGGAGAAATAGTAAAGCCACAACCTGGATCATTTTATGGTGGCTGGGTCACAAGTTGGACAATCGGACCTTTTAAAGGAGATCCGAATCATCCTGAAATAATCTAATGAATTGCACCGAACAACTCATTGAACTTCTTCTGAAGGATTCCAAAAGCAACTTAATACCATCACTCATTCAAGATGTTGAATCGTGTTCACAAGTGAACCTTCAACATAATGGAGATCTATTGAAAGGAGTGTGGGAGTTGAAATGGAGTAGCTCACCACAGCCTTGGCTCAAACAATCCTCCTGGCTTGAAAATCTACAAATTCTTGATCCTAAGCAACGGAAGGGTATGAATTTACTTCGTTTACGCGGTCCGATTAGTACTCTTGCTGTCATTGCTGTTGAGGCTGAATTATCAATTGATGGAGTCAATCAGGTAGGCGTCCAATTCAAACGAGGTGGTTGGATAGGTCCTTCCTTGAACAATGGCTGGAGACCTAAACTACTTAAATCAATTAATCAATCCTTTCCTGCATGGTTAGATATCACATCAATTGATGAGACATTAAGAATTTGTCGTGGGAATGCAGGTACGTGCTTCGCACTCATAAGAAGAGACGACTTATCAATAGAGGATTGGATTCCACAACAAATGTAAATACCTTGACTTTTCAATGTTTTTAAATAACACTTGTCTCAAGATAGATAATCAGTACGATTGACCAATTCAAGAAATTCAATGAATTTTTTCGAAGGGTTTCTAGAAGTATTATAATTAAGCAGATTCAGGTAGCCCGTGATTTTTCCGTACTTAATCGTATTTTTGATTGTTACATCATTTTTCAAGCCATTCTGGAACTTGTATCGTCTTTTAATGCATTGGTTGATTTTACTGATTTTATCACCGTGGATTGTTGGTAAAGCATTAAGCGCTCGTTGGGCAGAGGACGATTATGGAAATGGTCCGAGGCTTATTGCTCTTCCAATCGCGCTAGGCGGATATTGGCTGTTATACGGTTCTTATGTTCATCCCGAATATTCTTTATTTCCTTTATTTATTTACTATTTTGTGGCTTGGCCAGCCTTTCGTCATAGCGATGCATGGGAAAAGTTGAATCAAAAGCCTAAATAAATCTACTTATCCATTCTCCAATTCATTAAACACCTATTTACAACCTTCTAGCTTCTAAACAACCATGGCATAATGCAATCGTTAACACCAATGATACTTTGACGAAATATTAATTTGGATTGATGTTTAGTCGCTTGTTTCACTGCCTTCTTTCAGAGTTAAATCCTCCGGCAACCGAAATCCTGTACTGACCTGAAACTGCTTCAACAATGTTGCAATCGAGAGATTTGTCTGACCTTCTCGTTCTCCAATGAGATTGACTTCTTCAACCTCAATAGGTTGAACAGTATCGCTTAGCATGGTGAGAAGTGGTTCAAGCTTTTGCAATAAGAATAGACGCTTTGCATCGTCACCTGACCGTTGCAATGATTCGACTAAATCACGTAGACCTTCAGCTTGAGACCGTCCTTGTTCAATGATAGTTGCAGCTTCACCTTTAGCTTCCGCCATCATTGTTTGGCACTCAGACTCTGCAGGTGCAATCACGTCAGCTTCTAATTGCTGTGTGACTTGTTTAATTCGTTGTTCTTGTACTGGTAGCTCTGCTTCTGCTCGAGCTAATTCAGCGCCAATGCGAGCCTCCTCCTCAGCGACAAGCGCATCACGTCTCGTCAAAGCATCCTGAACTCTCTTACTTGCATTGGCTGTCGCGATTGCTAGGTCTTTATCCAGTCGTCGCAGGGATGTAATTCTTTCGTTTTCTGCTCGCTTCACAGCAGATTGTGACTTAGCCTCTGCCTCTGCAATGCGAGAATCTCTCTTCAATTCAACTAACTGTTTCCTGCCAATCGAATCGAGATATAAAACATCATCAGAGATATTTTGAATCTGAAGAGTATCCAATACTAAACCTAATTTTTGAAGGTCATCCTCAGCCTCCTCCAATAGTGTACGAGCAAAGGTTACCTTGTCTTCATTTAATTGCTCCGGAGTCAAACTGGCCATCACTCCTCTCAGATTTCCTTCAAGAGTTTCCTTGGCAATATGTCGAATATCATCTTGAGATTTCCCTATTAAACGCTCAATCGCATTATGAATTCCAGGTTCATCGCCTGCGATTTTGATATTTGCTACACCAGACACATTCAAGGGAATACCTCCACGCGAATATGCATTTGCAACTTGAAGATCAATGATCATATTGCTTAGATCCAAACGCATCACCTCTTCGAGCAATGGAATACGTAGTGCACTTCCACCACGAACAGTGCGATATCCCACCTTTTGACCTGATCCAGTTGTTCTCCTAAGACCAGCAAAGATCAGTGCCTCACTTGGTTGACAGATGTAATACAACTGACGAAGGAGAACTACAAAGGCCCATAAACCTGCTGCACCTGTTAACCCAATAGCTAAGAACATGACTAATTTCCTCTGTTTGAAAGGGTATCGATAAGATCAATACCAAAGATTTCTTTGACCTGATCAAAGAACTGACGAACAACGACGTGATTCAGAGCTACAAGACTGGCAAGACTGGAGGCATCATTTCCGTCCAAGGTAGTGATCCTTTTCAAATGAAGACGTGCTGGAAGACGTGTGGCGTGATCAAGCACCATTTCAATTTGCTGAAGCAGAAAAACAAGCTCTGCAGTGCTACCAGCCTCTTCCCAGACTTGGGTGAGTAGATCATTCACTAATGCACTTGCCTTAACGTCCTCGGCCGTTGCAGCAGCCATACCACGAGCTCTAAGTTCTTTAGCCTTTTGATTGGCTTGTGCTGGGAGCACTTGTTCTGCTTGTAACCTTAACCGTTCAAGCTCAGCTCGTACTTTTTGGAGTTTTTGCTCCGCTATTGCTCTAGCTTCCAATTCAGCTGCTTGTGTTCTCTCCTCTTCCGATCGAGCTTTCTTTTCCATTTGGGCTATTTTAGTCCGAACAGCGTTATCTTTTTCAAGCACCACAGTTTGAGCCTCAGTCCGTACTACTTCAGCTTTTTCTTCCATCTCAGCTTCAACGCGCTCAGCTTGTCCAATCGCCTCAGCTTCTGCAATCTCTGCATCACGAACGATCTGAGCAACTCTTCTACGACTAATTGAATTGAGATAATCAACATCATCAGAAACGCTTTGAATCTTCAACGTATCTAGTTGCAGACCAAGTCGTCTCAGGTCATCTCCCACATCCTTGGCAATTTGCTCAGCAAATCGAAGCCGGTCTTCATTGACCTCCTCTGGTGTGAGCTGTGCAAGAACACTACGAAGATTTCCCTCTAGGTTTTCTTGGGCAACTTGGATAATTTCACGGGAATCACGTCCAAGAAAGCGTTCAATTGCATTGTTGCGAACCTCAGGATCAGTACTGACCTTCACGTTGGCAATCGCTTGGATATTCAGAGGTGTACCTCCATTCGAGTATGCATTTTTAACTTCGACCAAAACAGGTAGAAGCGTGACATCCATCCGCCGTGCTGTTTCGAGCACTGGTTTCACAAACGTCCAACCACCATTGGCAACAACGCGATATCCCTTGAACCCCTGACTGCCTTGATTGGAGCGTGACCCCGTGACAACCAACATTTCATTGGGTCGACAAATGCGTATCATCCATCGACTCAGAAGGGTCAGTCCCACAAGACTGACAACAACAATTCCCACTCCACCCGCAACTGTGTTGTTTTGATCCCTGGAGAGGAATCCCAGCGGTGGCGATGGCTGCTCGTGGAGCAGTCGTGAAGACATGCGTATCCGACTCACTGACCTTGGCTTAGCTCTCCTAAGGGAAATTGACCACGGAACTCACAGCCGATCCACGCGAAGGGTGTGCTGATCACTAGCCACCACCACCACCGCGGTCCCCTCTTCAAGTCTTCCTGCATTGCTGAAGGCAGGCCTTCGGATCAAACTGCCACGCACATTCAATTCAATAAAGCCACGCTGCTCTTTGCCAACAGTCAGGGTGATCTTGCCTTGTTGACCCACCAAGTCGTCATTGCGGATCAGGGTGTCTGCCTCCCTGCGACTCATCAAGCGCAAAACATGGGACGCTCCCCACCCCATAGCAAGACCCATGGCACTGGCAACTAGCAAGCTTGGTAAGCCACTGTCCTTAGGGCTAAGAATCAGCATCAGTAGACCGCATAAGCCAAATCCACAGAGCCCAAATGACCAAAACGGCGTACTGAATAACAGGCTTAGATTTCCACCCATACCATCGCCATCAAGCCCACCTCCATCATTATCAAGAGAAAGCGCAATCAAAACGGCGCCTGCAACAAGGCAAAAAGAGTAGGTCCAAACCATTGAAGATCAGCAGCTGAGTGCTCATGATGCAGTTCATGAGAGATTCTGGACCCGTTAGCCGATCACAGCCACAACTTACGGGTTGGAAGGATTGACCAGAGTCATATACAGAAATCAGTAGGATCGAATCAAACCGATCAACCATTCCATAAAACCGTAAGGTTTTCACTAGATTCCTCACATTGAGCACAATTTTTAATCCGGAAAGATCATGAAAGAACGTGAGTCGGCAGCTATACAAAACTGGAATTCATTTTGGAATTTCCACTTGGGATCCTGGAGTGGTAGATGGTCGCGTTATCAACCAAATGGAAAGTTATCTGAAACCTTCTCAAGTAAACGTTCGTTTAGTTCAGATCAAGACAAAAAAGTGATCAACCAATTGAATCAGTATTTATATGATGATGGGCAGCAGTCAGAAAAAGACTGGAACTATAGCCTCCTAGAACACTGCAAACAAGATGGATTCATGCATCCAGCAAGTGATTACATGAGGGGCCTAGCGTTCAAGAATGGTGCCGCCGCTTGGCTCGTTCCTCAGATCATCCCAAACCAATATTTTCCAATGGAGCTGTTTCTTGCGAACAAAAACATACGCCTCAGCGTCGGCATGCTCTATGGCCTGAACGGCACACTTGAGAGAACAGCCTGCATTCGTGAGCAAAGGAATCATCTAGCTGAATCACCCTGGACTGATGACGTTCAAATCATTCCGGCTTGGGACACAGGAAGCAACTGGAGAGGAATCACTCATATTATTGATGCAGCATTACAACGATCGAAAGTTAAAGGTACCCTTGAAATCCCGGTACAACCTGGCGAAAAAATATACTTTTTTCCTGATAACATTGTTTTACGTTGCCCAGAACAAATTACCTTAAACAAACCATTTTCTGTAAGTTCGATATGGCTTGATTCAAGCTATAAACTTAGAACGATCATGGCAACCTACGGAGCAGACTCAAGATTGATTGACGTTCGGCTTCAGCATTTATCACGACAAACAGCATGACTATATTTGATAATCTAATCATTGATTAGAAGTTGCTGATACGCTTCATTGATTTTACGAAATTCGTCAGCAGATCCACCTAAATCAGGGTGATGGTGTTTCACTAAACGACGATAAGACTTTTTAATCTCGTCCTGCGATGCACCACGCTTCAGCCCCAAAACTTGAAGCGCATCACGAACCGAAAACTCCCATGGATTGGTATCGTTCCCATAGGAACCAGAATCTCGGTCGGAAGCCCTCTGATCAGTTCTTGTTCTACGTCGTTGGCGCGAACTCTGTTGTCGGTTTTTTAATTCAAAGACAACGCGTTGCGGGTCCTCATCCAGCCACTCACGAGACCTGATGCCATAGAGGGCAAAAGCAGCAAGCACTGCAGATCGTTTTTTTGTCATCGGCTTCGGTACTGCAGCCAGCAAGTCAGTACCTAAACCAGGCATCAGCCGATCCAAACGTTGTTGGAGATTCAGATGAGAGTGAAAACTCGCGCGATTTAAGGTGTCGATGAGGTCTTCAAGTTCCTTGAGACGAAGCGCACTCCAACCTCGCTGACATGCAAGAGCTTCTCCCCAGCGCTCAACCTGATCAGCGGTGACCGATGGAGTTTTCTCCTGACTCTCATCTCTTTGTGCTTGGGAACGTTGTTGATATCTGGAGCGGGCATGCGTCCACTGACGTTGACGCAGCAAATCAATTTGCTTCTTGAGCTGCAG
>NZJA01000028.1 GCA_002691835.1 Planctomycetota bacterium | reverse complement strand
TGTCGCCGGAGTTTTGTGACAGCACAGTTCCTTGGGCATCGGTTGCGGAGATTTTGAGGATCATGTTTCGAAGAGTGACTCCGCTAGGAACAGAATGCCCCGTCTGGTCATTGAGAATTTCGGCATCGATCGCGAGTTCGTCTCCAACTTGAGATGCATTTAAAGTCAGGGTCACTGCATTCTCGAGAAAGGTGGGCGTCGTACCCTGAATGTCATGTCCATGAACAGTGGAAGGGGCGCGAAGCAGCGGCGGAAAGAGTGCCGCGCACGCATCGACGGGTTCGGTTGCAAAGGGTGTCATATGGCAATCCACGCAGGTCTGGAACAGAGCATGGGTGGGGTCGCCATAGGGTGAGTTTTTCCACTCGGAGTAGGTTTCCTGTGCTGGGATACTGGAAGGCTCATTGAAGTCATTGTCATGATCTGGATCACTGTTGTATTCGTGACAGACCGCACACGCTTCGGCTGCCAGTTGTGGCTGAAGACTGCCACGCATTTGATTTTGAACAACAAAGTCGACATCGCCCAAAAGACCGTACATCACCTGGTCGATGAGCCCACTGGTATCAGGGCGTTGAACAGTGACAGCGCCAGGAATGAAACCTGTCGCGTCCAACTGACTCTCATCGACATCGGCGATCTTGTGGCATGTCTCACAAGAAACACCCCGCTCTTGAGCGTCAGTGGGTGGACCTGAAAGAGGAGCTAAAGGCGTGAAGGGTTGCTCGATCCAACCTTCCGGCTGGTGACATGAAGCACAGCTTCCGTCGGGTGCGACTCCCGCATGTACGGAATCTCGAAGGTAAACAAAGCCGCCGTTACCGCCAGCGGTCCCGGTTCCATCGTAAAGGTCATACACCCAGGTATTCAGCCCGGTATGGGACATTCTCGAATCCGCCCACTGCTCAAACTGGACGGGATGACAGACCGCACACTGGAAAGGAGTGACGAAGTTGTATCCCGGATCATCGGCAGCGATGACGGGATCCAGAGAGATGACCGCTCCCGATTGTGGAGTATCAATAATGGCGACTCCGTTAAAGTATCCCTTTTGGGCGCCAACGATTTTTAATCCCAGACCGGATACCGTTGGGAGTGAAAAAGTTCCATCAGTAGCCGTGACAGTATGAATGTTCGTGGCTTGAAGCGTGACACGGACTCCTGGAAGTGGAAGGCCGGAATTCGAGTCCACGACGCTTCCTGAAACTTGAGCAAAGCTCGTATTTCCAAAGATCGTACTTCCCAAAAGAAACAGGAATCCCCACCAGAAACCGAGTTTCTCTTGAGATCTTCCATTTCGAAAATTTGGCGATTTGGACGCTTGTATCTGGCTGGAATTCAAGACTGCTCCATGATCTTCACCGGTCCCAGTGTTTGGGCCGGATAAACAAGGATGTTTGATGTTACCGGTTCCAAATCGGAGCTGGGGGGCTGACGGCTCCGCTCGGAAAATATAGCCGGATTTTGAAGCTCTCGATATCACGTCAGCGGCCGAAATCGTCAGAAAATCGTAGAATTCCATGGGACAGGAGAGGTTTCTGGCCCAGGTAGGAGTTCTTTGAAGCTGCAACAAGGTGCCCAGAACGTCTCGGGGCTGACCGAGCGATTCGAAAGGATTCACCTCCTCGGCCGAGGGGGCATGGGAGAGGTCTGGCTCGTTCGTGATCACGTCACTGGGGAAACTGTTTCCCTAAAGCAAATCGCACCACAGCAGGTGAGAACCCCCATCGGTCAGAGATTGCGCAGGGAGTTTCTCCATCTCCAGCAATTACGACACCCTTCGATCCTTCATGTTCGGGATTTTGGCATTTCTTCTGCTGGAGAAGCATGGTTTACGAGTGAGGTTCTTCGCGGACCAAGTTCTACAGATCTGTCTGGAAATGTCAGTCTTCAAAGATGGTGGGAATTGTCCTCAGGATTTCTGAGGGCCCTTTCATTCATGCATCGAAATGATTGGATCCACGGAGATATCAAGCCTGACAATGTTCGACTTCGATCTCCTGAAACGAATGGCCCTTTGGATCCAGTTCTCTTGGATTTGGGACTTTCGAGAAGGGAGCACTTTCCAGCAGAAGAGAAAATACTGGGTACACCTCACACGATGGCACCTGAGCAATGGCTTGGGCAACCACCGGATCGTCGCAGTGACATCTATTCAGCGGGTGTCCTTCTCTATCATTGGTGGACCGGGTATTTCCCTTTTGAGGAAGTTTCCAAGCCTCTATTGAGCAGTTCTCATCTCCATGATGAAATTCCGTCAATTTCCAAACGTCGTCTGGGACTTCCACCGCAAGTGTGTGACGTTCTGCTGCGAATGTTGTCAAAAAAACCCGACGATCGGTATGCCGACGGTGGAGAAGTTCTGGCAGACCTCTCGAATGCTTTGGGTTATGAGAGTTGGAGTGAAGCGGAAAATTCAGAATCACTGATCGCGCAGGTGAGCTATGCCGGCACGGGGGAGAAGTCGGTTTCCGAGCTCCTTGAACCACTTTTGAGTTGGGTCGGTCGCAGAAATCCTGAAGATGCTTTGGTTCACCTTCATGAGCATGACGCAGACCGTCGGTGGATCGTTGAGAGAGCGACTGGGATCTTGCAGGCGAGTGGAGTTTCGGTGATCTCTTTGGGTGCTCGGTCCGAAGAGCCGTTGAGTGATTTGTCCCAGAAGATCGGGACTGATTCCGATCGCATTGTGGTACTCGTCGAGGATCCTGATCTTGGAAATCCTGAATGGCAGCGAATTCTTCAAATTCATCAATGGAAAAATTCGCGACTACTCTGGTGGGTGAGTTCCAGAGAGAGGCCTTCGGGTTTCATCGGCCAGGCACTTTCCCTGGGAACGACAGTGGAAGTTGCCACCGATACAGACGAGCTTCCTGACCTTGAACAATTTTTACAATTCGCCTTACCCGGTTGTTCCGTTCCATCAAGGTTGCTGAACCGTCTGCAGTCATGGGGCCAGGGTCAGCCAGGACTCTGGCGGAGGATTCTCACGGGGCGTATTCGATCGGGTGAGCTGGGGCATGATGGAGTCCGCTGGATTTGGCAGGATCATGTCGCGAGTTCTGAAGATCGTTGGAGAATCCGCTCCCAAGAACAGCTGAATTTGATTTCAACGGATTCCAGAAGGATCCTCGAATCTCTAGCGGTATTGGGAAGGCCGGCAACCGTCACTGAACTCTCGGAAATGGTTCAGCTTCCGTCCGGTGATTTTCCTGCACGGGTAGCAAAATTGGCAGCCCAGAAGTGGTTACGAGTTGGACGTCAGATCGATTTTATTCGTGCCTTTCAGCGCGATGCGGTTCTTGCTTGTTTGTCATCCACGCTTCGTCAAAAGATTCACGGTCAGGCGAGGGTTTTTGAACATTCGGATCCACTTGAAACAGCTCAGCATCAATTGAGTTTTGGCGATCTTGAGGCTGCAACTCAGACCTTGAGCCCGATTTTAAAGATTGTAGAGCGTCCCATGGCGACCCGTGAGGCCGCACGCTGGGTACCGGTGATTTCTTCTCTCATTCATCTTCTGCCGAACAACGATCGACGACCCTGGCTGGAGTTGCTCGGACAGCTGGAAGATCGATTGGGGCACGTGGCTCTTCGAGATCACGCCTGGAGACAGGCGGCGGCTGAAACCGTCGCAGGTTCCAGAGAGTCCCTGCGACTGACGCGCTGGCGCGCGGCCGTTCAACGACGAGATGGAGAAGTGAAAAAAGCTTTGGCGTGCATTGAAGAAGTTTCACGGCAAGCTCTCGACTTCTCAAGCGAGGAAGTCGTCGAAGAGGCGATATTGGTGGCATTGGAATATTCTCGAATCCAGCGTTCATTTGTTCGGCAGGGATTAGGGAAGTTATCCAAAAGGGACCCCTTGAGTGACTGGGTGACTCGTTGTCGGGGGGATCTGCGAACAGCCCTGATTTTGGAACAGTGCCGCAGGTACCTTCTTCAGGGAAGTCGCCTGAGAGCCAGAGATCATGCCCGTCATGCTCTCAAGGGAACTCGTGATGCTCGCATGGTGAGTGAAGCGATGTGCCTGCTGGCAAGGGCACAGGATGATCTTCCTTCCTTGCGTCTTTGGAGTCGTCTTCACGGGTTCCTCTCTCGCCGGGAACACCGTCATGAAGCTGCGACGGCTGCAGAGGTCGATGCGGTAGAGGCTCTGCAGAGAATGGGCGAATCTCCACGGGTGGCTCAGGAAGTTCATCGATTGATCGATCGTGCTCGCAAGGAGTGCCCCGCTCAATTGCCGCGCGCATTAATGGTCAAGGCACGGGAAGAAGCCGGGGCCGGTTTCATTCGTTCTGCTGCTCGTGATCTGGAGGAGGCCATGTCTCTCGAAGGTCCAGCAGGAATTGTGGCATGGGAAGGGAATCTGCTCGTTGCCGCTTCCGAATGGGTGGCCGGAAGATCTCAAACAGCGTTACGGATTTTGGAGGCGGCGACTCCGGAATGGGCTCCACATGAGCCGGAACGCATCGATGTTCATGCTCGACATTCAATATTGAAAAGTCGTTGCCTGCGTTCTCTCGGCGATCTTTCTGGATGTCTTTTTGTCATCGATCACGCCTTGACTCAATTAAGACTTCGAGGAACGGATCGAGATCTTTTCTCATTGCGTATGGAAAGAGTCGCCCTGTTAAAATTGCTCGGGAGAGAATCTCTCGCCCGAATGGAACAGAGAAAACTTCGCGGGTTGAAGCTGAAGGAACCCGGTTTAGATCCAGAACCAAATGGAGCCCGGAGAGCCGTTCGCAGTTTTCAGGAACTTCTGCGTGAGCTGAATCGGACACGGGACCCCGATGTAAATTTGGCGGATGATTGGGAGAGCCGATTTGAAGCGGTCGCACTCGATGCTCTTCGGTTGCGAATACAGCCATTGTCGGTGCGAATCCAATTGGCCAAGAATCTACTGAGCTCGCATGCCGATCCCGAAATGCTCGCTCGCCAGAGTTGGAAGAAAGTCGTACGACTGGAATCTCGTGAGGGCCGGGCGATGGTGCTCGATTTCTGGGCTGGGGTTCGCCGGAAAAAAGGAGATCTGGCCGCAGCTCGGGTCCTTCAAAGGGCGGCAGAGCAAGAGTTGGATCGGTGGTGCCAAAAATCACCCCAAGGATCAGTTCGCTCGGCTCTGGCCGAATGGCTGGGCATGGCAAATGGATAGGTTTGATCGATTATATTGGCGGATGGGTGGTTGAAAAAAACTGCTGGCGTAGAATCTCGGGAGAACGGTGGGCCATATCGCCCCTGAAGGGAAAGTACCCGTGTTGAGAACTCATACCTGCGGTCAGATGCGTCCAGGAGATGTTGGACAGGAAGTCACCCTGATTGGGTGGATTGATGCTGTTCGAGATCATGGTGGACTCAAATTTGTGGATCTTCGGGACCGCTATGGACTGATCCAGGTCCAGATTTCTCCGGAATCCATCGGTGGAGACGCTCTGGCAACACTCAGGTACGATCAGGTCCTTAAAGTCTCAGGGAATGTCGAAGGACGTCCTGAAGGGATGCGCAATCCCAAGTTGGAGACCGGGGACGTCGAGGTCATCGCTTCCAGTGCCGAAATTATCGGTGAGTGTCCGCCGCTGCCTTTTAATCCCGATTCCGGTGATCAGGTCAATGACGAGTTGCGTTTCAAGTATCGATTCATCGATATGCGCAGAGAAGAGGTCCAGAGAAGGTTCAGGCTTCGTAGCGATATGCAGTTCGCCATGCGTCAGTACCTTCACGGTCATGATTTCCTCGATCTGGAAACGCCAATGCTGACGAAGAGCACGCCAGAAGGGGCGAGGGATTTCCTTGTTCCGAGTCGACTCAATCCTGGTGAGTTCTATGCACTTCCCCAATCTCCTCAAATCTTCAAACAGATTTTCATGATCTCTGGTTTCGATCGCTATATGCAGGTCGTGCGTTGCTTTAGGGACGAGGACCTGCGCGCAGATCGTCAACCCGAGTTTACGCAGTTGGACTTGGAGATGGCATGTATCGATGAGAATGACATCATCGGACTGGTGGAAGGCTTGATGGAGCACGTGGTGAAAGAGGTTCTGGGGAAAGATGTTTCCGGTCCCTTCCCACGACTCAGTTATCAGGAAGCGATGCTGACCTATGGAAGCGATTCGCCTGACCTTCGCAGTGATCTCAAGATCCATGAATTTTCAGATCTTGCAGAGGGCCTCGAATTCAAAGTCTTCAGTGGAGCTGTTGAAGC
Source organism: Planctomycetota bacterium (assembly GCA_002691835.1). The sequence goes on along the minus strand of NZJA01000028.1, from coordinate 1,429 downwards.
CGGGGGCTGTGTTCGAGGATTGAAAGTTCCTGGAGGTGGCCAGTGGAGCCGCAAGGAAATCGAATCACTGGAACCCGTCGTGACCCAGCAAGGGGCCGGTGGTCTCGCATGGTTCAAGATGACGGACGATGGTCCAGCGGGGCCCGTTTCCCGATTCTTGGCGGGCGAGCCTGGCGCAGCATTGATCGAACGGCTGGATATGAAGCCGGGTGATCTCGCTTGTTTCGTCGCCGATGGTCAGACTCGCGTGGTCATCAATTCCCTCGGGCAGTTGCGCAAGGAATTGGCCCAGCGCCTGGGACAGATCGATGCAGCGGATTTGAAATTCTGCTGGGTCGAGGAGTTCCCTCTCTTTGATGAGGATGAGGAAAGTGGTCGGCCGACCCCATGTCATCACCCCTTTACCTGTCCCCATCCCGAGGATTTAGATCAGCTTGAGGATCGTCCGTTAGAAGTCCGTGCGAGGGCCTATGATCTGGTGCTCAATGGCTTCGAGGTCGGTGGCGGAAGTATTCGAATTCACCAAAGAGAACTGCAAGAGCGGGTTTTTGAGGCCATCGGTATTTCGGCAGAAGAAGCAGAATCCAAGTTTAGTTTCTTGCTCGAAGCTCTGAAATATGGGGCGCCACCTCACGGCGGAATCGCCTTGGGAATGGACCGACTGGCGATGTTGCTTTCGGGTCTGGATACGATTCGCGAAGTGATTGCTTTCCCGAAAACGCAGCGAGGGACGTGCCAGTTGACCAATGCGCCGGATCCGGTCATTGCAGAGCAGTTGAGCGAGGTGGGCTTGAAAGCCGAAAAACCGCCAGAAGCGCCTCCAGAGGCCGAATCTGGCGAAAAATAGGCGAATTACCGAATGCCAGGCCCCCTGAAATCTGCCGCCAGGGGCGGCAGAAGGAGGCTGGATTCGAATGGGAACCCCTAAACCCATGGAATTCGTTGTATTTCAGTGGATAGGTGCGAGAATTCGCAGATCTGACTTGCCAGCAGGGGGCCCTACGGTGTATTCATCAGGGCTTGCCCTAGGCAGGTTTTTGGAAGGACGGCAGGCACTGCCGTAATATGGAAGTTTGCTTCCGTAATTATGCGTGACCTGAAGAACAGGAGTCAGAAACATCAGCGAGCAAACGAAATACAGGATCATCGATCGACCTGGACCAGGAGACGTCCGTCTTATCGATGAAGAAGGAAATCAGGTTGGGGTTCTGGGGCAATCCGAGGCTCTCGATCTCGCTGTGAATCGAGATCTCGACCTTGTCGAATTGAATCCGAACTCAGAACCGCCCCTGTGCAAACTGATGGACTATGGCAAGTTTAAGTACGACCAGTCTAAAAATGCCAAGCAGACTCAAAAAGTCCGCAAGGTTAAAGAAGTTAAGCTGCGCCCGAAGACTGAGAAGCATGATTTTGACGTCAAACTGAAACG
>NZJA01000027.1 GCA_002691835.1 Planctomycetota bacterium | reverse complement strand
TGGTTGAAACCATCGGCAAAGCGACCGATCTGAAAGGGGCTGCGGCGATTGACAAGGCGGTCGACCTGCTCAGATCGGTTGGGATTACTGAAACTGAGGCGCGTTTAAAAGCCTATCCGCACCAATTCTCCGGTGGAATGCGCCAGCGGGTGATGATCGCCATGGCGCTTTCCTTGCAGCCGGCATTGCTCATCGCCGATGAGCCGACCACGGCTCTCGACGTGACAATTCAGGCGCAGATCCTCGATCTGATGCTCGAAATGAAAGCAGAGCAGGACGGTGCGTCTATTTTGCTGATTACCCATGACCTGGCAGTCGTCGCTGAGACCTGTGATCGAGTCGTGGTGATGTACGGAGGAAAGGTTCAGGAAGTGGCACCGGTTCGGGATCTCTTTAGAAACCCGCAACATCCCTATACTCAGGGTCTGCTTCGAAGTTTGCCTCGTCCTGAACTGGATTCACAACAGGACGAGTTGGAGACGATTCCTGGAATCGTGCCGAGTATCTTTGACTGGCCGCCGGGCTGTCGCTTTTCGACTCGGTGTCCATTCGTTGAAGATCGTTGTCGCCAAGAAGTGCCAGAGCTTCGTGAAATAGGGGACGGCCATTGGGTTCGCTGTCACGTAGCCGAGGGAGGCTCATGAGCAAAGAAAATCAGACTTCGAGCAAAGAAGACGTGATTCTCGAACTCCAAGATCTGCGAGTGTGGTTTCCGGTTCATGGCGGCATCTTGTCGCGCCATGTGGGCGACGTAAAAGCAGTCGACGGCATCTCCCTGAAAGTACATGCCGGTGAAACCCTTGGGGTGGTCGGAGAATCAGGGTGTGGCAAAAGCACCCTGGGTAAAGCGATCATGGGACTGGTTCCGGTGACCTCGGGTGAAATTCATTTTGAGAGCGATCGTGGAAAAGTGGAACTGAGCGGACTGAGTCGCAGTGATTATCGGCCTTACCGAAGCGAGATCCAAATGGTGTATCAGGATCCGTTTTCATCGCTGAATCCCCGCCTTTCGGTTCAGGAAATCGTCGACGAGCCCTTACGGGTCCATCAGAAACAGCTCAGTGCAGAAGAGCGCCGTCTGCGGGTTGAGGAATTGCTCGAAAAGGTCGGTCTTCGACGCGAACAGGCCGAACGCTATCCCCATGAGTTTTCCGGAGGTCAACGTCAACGGATTGGGATTGCCCGGTCATTGGCGACCAATCCACGGGTCATCATTGCCGATGAGCCGGTCAGTGCACTGGATGTCTCCATCCAGGCTCAGGTGATTAACCTCATGCGAGAATTGCAGCGCGAACTGGACCTGACGATCGTCTTTATTGCCCATGATATCTCCGTGGTTCAGCACGTCTCAGACCGGGTTGCGGTGATGTATTTGGGGAATCTGGCCGAAGTCGGTCAGACCGAAGAGATCTTCTCGAATCCGACTCATCCATACACACGGGCCTTGTTGAGTGCGGTGCCTCGTCCAGATCCCGACCTGAAACGCAAAAAAAGGTGGGTTCTCGAAGGAGATGTTCCGAGTCCTATGGCCAAGCCGAGTGGTTGTGGATTCCGGACGCGTTGCCCAATTGCCCAAAAGGAATGCGCCGAGTCGGTGCCGGTGATGGAGAAAGTCGGAGATCGACATTGGGCGGCTTGTCCCTGTGCAGATCGCTTCGATGAGCTGGCAGAAGCTCGTTCACAGGGTTCCTAGACCCCCCCCAGCGAACCTCCTCAGTTCTCCCATAAGATCTATTATCGGAATATGCTGATGCGGTGGGGTTTCGCTTCCCCACTCCATTTCGGTTTATGAATCGATCATGACGTTGGGTATTGGCCACTGTTTCGTTCTTGGCAAATCTGCTGAACCAACTCCAGTGATTCCTTGAGGCTTATGTCCAGGCCATAGAATAGCTGTGCCTGAAGTCTTGCTTGCGACGCAAAGAAATCAAAGCCACTGAAGGTCGTGATTCCTTCCCGGCTCGTGAGCGCCTTCTCGAAAGACGTGTGGCCTGATGAATAATCCATTTCCAGTGCCACCGTTCCGTTGAAATCTTCCAGATTCCAGGGCCAGTCTGCTGAACGCTGATCATCTGTTCCGGTCGCATTGATCAGAACGTCCGCTGATTGGACACATTCAGGGTCATCGGTGATGTGGAAATCCTTGAAGTCGGTGTCGCTGCGATTCAATGTTCCCGGTCGACAGGCGAGCCAGGTTTCCCAACCGTGACTCATGAAGGCCTTCGCAACCGATTGAGCCGCACCCCCACGGCCGAGAATCACGAGTGGGCGATGAAACGATCGGGAGTCTTTGATGACTTCCGCAATCAGGTTCCAGGCTCCGACACCATCGGTCGATGTTCCTGTCCATCGATCTCCCTGTTGCATCAATGTGTTCCATGACGGTTGCGTTTCTGCGGTGGAATCGGAAGCCCACGTGACCTCTGATCCTTGAGATTTTGCCCAGGACTTGTATGGGGTCGTGATCGCTAGTCCTTTGAGATCACCTGGGCCCTGAGTTTTCCATGCAGCCAGATCCAGGTCTGGTTGCTGGGTAGACCAGGGATAGAAGCGTGCGGAAATCCCGTGTTTTGCAAAGATTCTGTTATGCCAGTCCGGTGAAAGGCTGTGCCGAACAGCATCGCCAAGAATGAGAAAGCGGTCTTGCGGCGGTTCAGTCGTCGACCACTGGTATCTCTGCCTCAATTCAGTCGCGAGCAACATGCCAGGAAGCTCCTGTTGCAACCCTGATTGGCCGAGATAAGCCCAGGGTTGGCCAGACTCCATCGCCCACAAGCGGTCGGCATGATTCTGAGAAGCCATCGAAAACGTCACACAGGGAAAGTCGCTGTTTTTTGCCTGCTGCAATAATTCGAGACGCCGTGAAAGCGGAGTCTCTGACGGAAGGACTAATTTTACAGCGACTGCTCCAAGATCCTGAGCTTCAGAGGTCAGTTTATGCAGGGCGTCCGGTTGGTCCTGTTCCAGATGCCGTGACAGAATCCACGGGATCCCCTCTGGGGCTGGGGCATCTGAACTGAGATCCACATCCAGCCACGTTTTTTTCCGCAAGCAAAGTTGATTGCGGTGCTGGGTGCGAGCCGCAGAATCGGGCTTCAGTGCGCCTCCCCGATCGGTGATCAGGACCTGTCCCCAGTCTTCGGAAACTTCCCGCGGCCAATCTCCCTGCCAAAGGTCGAGACGCAGTTCCCAGCCCGCTGCTGGAGTAATCAGAGCATGAGAGCCTGAGTGCTCTGGGTCACTCAATTCCAGCGAGTTCAGGACTGTGAACCAGCCATTTGGAATATTGGACATCGGACTCCTTGAGCAGGAATTGAGGAATTGGGACTGGATGACCCGTATCTGTGGGATATGATGAGGACAAGTCGATCGAGACATCAACCACGATTGACCGAGATCTCCCCCCTGCATTCTCAGTTTGCTTTCCGAAAAAAGGAAGCACCCCTGCTGCAGCCATTGCATTAGTGGAATTGAGTCAGGTTTATGTAGGGAATAGGGATCCCCTATTGGAAAAATGTATTTCGGGCCATGGAAGTCCCGCATTACTCATTCCTGCCCCTTGTTTGTTCAGTGAGCAGGAAATCCGATCAGAACCTCGAGGGGCATTCCTGACTGTGTGGGGATATGAGATCTGCTGTGTCCATTCTCGTCGAATTCGGGGGGGATTGAGGCTTTGGCTCGTGAGAACCAGCGCCAACAGAAACCTGCTCTTCGAAACATATTGTTGGGATGACTACCAGGAGCCGCTCAAGGCTTTTTGGAACAAGGAGAACTTTTGAATCAGGAGAACTCTTCACGGAATTCCGGATCCAGCTCTGGCGGTGGTGGCCGGCGTCGCCGTCCCAGTCGAGGGCGTGGACGAACCTCCGGTTCAGACAGCAATCGACCTCAGGGGAATCGGCGTGGCGGAGGTCAGCAGCGACGCTCACATGGCCGTTCTCGTCGAGATGTTTCCAATGAGGGCAGCGCCAATTTTGGATCAAACCGTGGGCCGGCAGTACATATTCCTGAAGGAACCCGAGTAAGGGGAATTCTCGAAGTCGGTAATCAGGGCTTCGGATTTCTTCGGTCGGTAGAGAAGTCGTTTCGGATTCAGCCTGAAGACGTTCATGTTGGCAAAAATCTGGTCCAGAAATTTGGATTGAGAAGCGGCCATTACATGGTCGGAGTTGTCGGGGGTTCAGCAGGGCGTGGACGGGGTCCCAGCCTTGGCAAGATTGAATCCGTGGACGGTGATCCACCCGAGATCGTTCGCAAGCGGGTCCCCTACAAAGAGATGACCAGTATCGATCCCACCGAGCGTTATTTGCTCGGCGAGACCGGTGACATTTCGATGCGCCTTGCAGATCTTATTTCGCCGATCGGCAAAGGGCAGAGAGCACTGATCGTTGCTCCCCCACGAACTGGAAAAACGGTTCTCCTGCAAAAAATGGCTCAGGCGATCACTGAGACCCATCCTGATTCGATGGTCGTTGCGCTGCTGGTGGATGAACGCCCAGAAGAGGTCACCGACTGGAGGCGTACCGTTAAGGCTGAGGTGTACGCATCGTCAAGTGACGAAACATCCAAAAGTCATGTTCGTGTCTCTGAAATAGTCCTTCAAAGGTGTCACCGCCTGCTGGAGGCGAAGTGCGATGTCGTGCTTCTGCTGGATTCTTTGACTCGATTGGGCCGTGCCTACAACTTGGAGACTGCTCACAGTGGCAGGACTCTCTCCGGTGGTGTGGACGCCAAAACTTTGGAGAAACCCAAAGCGATCTTTGGTGCTGCTCGAAACGTCGAGGGCGGTGGAAGTTTAACGATCATCGCCACTGCTTTGATCGAAACGGGCAGCCGAATGGACGAAGTCATCTTTGAAGAGTTCAAAGGGACCGGAAATATGGAGTTGGTACTCTCCAGGAAACTTGCAGATCAGCGTGTGTTTCCTGCCATCGACGTCACTCTTTCTGGAACTCGTAAGGAAGAGAAGTTGTACACGAGTGAGGAGATCGATCAGATCTGGAAACTTCGTCGTGTCCTCACGAGTGTCAATCCGATCGAAGGCATGGAATTGCTGAGTCAAAGAGTGGGTGCATTCCAGGATAACAAAGAGTTCCTCCACTCATTGGGAGGCTGATCAGTTCTTTTTGGTCTGCCAGTCACAAGCTGGCGTGGGGTTGAGCAGTCGCGGATCGAGCCGATCAAAATCAACTCCGAAACGACCGAGAGGGAGTCTCGTCGTCTGCTGATGCAGGTCCGAGCCTCCGCAGACCCCCAGTTGGTGTTTTTCCTGAAATTCTCTCGCGATTTTTCGATGAGGCGATCGCAGGTTTTTGTAGAGAACTTCAATTCCATCGAGTCCCGCATCCAAGAGTTGAGATCCATATGATTCGATATGGTCAGCTTGAGGATGTGCCCAATAGGCGACCCCCCCCATTGCATGAACCTCGTCGAATGCTTGCGTCACCTTGAGTTGCACCCGGCGGAAAGCGATCTTGCCGAGCCATGTTCGAAAGGCTTGATTGGGTGACGAGCACAGCCCGCTTCGTACGAGTGCTCGAGCCACGTGGGATCGACAGGGAACCGACTCCTGGACCTCTTTTTCGAGGTCCTTCCACAGCAAGCGGACGCCCGATTCACGAAGTTTTTCAACCCCCTCAAGGACTCGCTCCCGTCGGTCTGTCTCGAGTCTTGTAGACCAGTCAATAATTTCAGAAGTCAAACCGCTGGGGAAATAAGCGAGCATGTGGAGATCGTGGGATCCCACCTGACAGGTCATTTCAATTCCCGGCAGGAGGCGCAGATTTTCAGGAAGTTTCCAATCCGCAAGATATGCGCCAAGGGTGTCATGATCACAAATGGAGATCATTTGCAGGCCTTCTGCTGCGCTGTTGAGGATGTCCTGCATCGAATGGGCCCCATCGCTGTGGTGGGTATGAACGTGCAGATCGGCTCGCTGCCCAGAGTGCGGAACTGGGCTCATGACTCAGACAGGGTTTTCATCGAGCTTTGGATCCGTTGACAAGATCTTTCTTTTCCGAGTATCGAAATGACTTCGATGAGATCTGGTGAATCCCTGCGGGATGTCAGGGCGAACCGCAGCGGCATGAAAAGGAAGGGTTTTTTCCATCCCCCCACTTCGAGAACACCATTCAGGCACTCTTCAATCGATGGGGTGTCAAAGACGTCAAGTTTTTGAAGTTCATTCGCTGCAGCACCGAGCGCCGCGAGGGAGGTTTCTCCAGTGCTTTTTTTAGGAATCAGATCTTCCAGTGGAGGAGCTTTAGGCTCCGAAAAGAACCAGTCAGTTTTATCTGCAAACTCTGAAAGTCGGTTCATTCTCTCGATTACCAAGGGAAGAATGCGCAAGATTTCTTGCCGCTCAATCCCTGTGGGCACAAATCCTTCGGAGATCAGGCGTGAAGCCAGATCTTCAATCTCCAGTCTGCGGATGTGCATCCCGTTGAGCCAGTCCAGTTTGGTCATGTCAAAAATCGGTGCACCAGTAGACAGGTTTTCGATCCGAAAGTTTTTCTGGAACGTATCCATGTCGAAAACTTCATTCTCGTCTTCGGGAGACCAACCCATCAAAGCCAGGAAATTCAGCAACGCTTCTGGCAGGAAGCCCTCTTGGCGAAACCAATCGAGGCTGACAGGGTTTTTACGTTTCGAGATTTTCGATTTGTCCGCATTTCGAAGCAGTGAAACATGGAGAAAGCGGGGAAGTTCCTCACCCAGGGCTTGGTAGATCAGGACGTGCTTTGGAGTTGAAATTAACCACTCTTCAGCTCGGATCACATCCGTGATGCCAAACGCAATATCGTCTGCAACATTGGCCAGGTGATACGTGGGGAATCCGTCGGATTTGATGAGGATTTGATCGTCAATTTCAGCATTGGCGATCTGGACTTCTCCTCGCAAGGCATCTTGAAAAGATGTCTCGCCGTGATCTGGGACTTTTAATCGGATGACATGGGTTTCACCCTTCTCCATGCGAATTTTAGATTCTTCGGGATCCAGATCGCGGCATTCCCCATCGTAACCGAGGCGTTGTTTCGCTTCTTTCTGGCTTTGGCGAAGAGCCCCGATGCGCTCCTCGGTGCAAAAACAAGGATAAGCGTGGCCTGATTGCATCATTCTGTCGATGCACTCCCGGTAATGATCCAAACGTTCGCTCTGCCGGTAAGGGGCATGAGGGCCTCCACAATCGGGACCTTCGTCCCATACCAGGCCAAGCCAGCGCAAAGCGGTGAAAATCTGTTCCTCACTGGTTTCCTGATAGCGACTCCGGTCGGTGTCGTCGATTCGCAGGAGGAACTGCCCTCCGCCTTGAAGAGCGTGGGTTCGATTGAACAGGGCTACGTAGGCAGTCCCGACGTGAGGATCTCCTGTTGGACTGGGTGCGATTCTCACTCGAGGTGTTTTTTGGGAACTCATGTTGATTCTCCAGTGGGATTCGCCGAAGGAACGTTGAGGAGAGATTCCACCCAACGGCCGAAATGGTCCATTTCGAGGTTTAGGGAGTCTCCTTCTTGGCGGTCTGAAAATGACGTGACTTCAAGGGTGTGAGGAATCAGAGCGATCGTGAAGGCATGGGCGTGACTCTCGACGACTGTCAGGCTGACGCCATCGATGGTGACAGAACCTTTCGCAACAGTTCGGAATGAAGCCCCAGCGGGTACCTGAATGTGCCAAATATTTTCTCCCCCTGCAGAATCGATTTTTTCCAGGATTCCGAGGGTGTCGATGTGACCGGTGACGTAATGCCCACCGAGCCGATCGCCGACCTTGAGAGCTCTCTCGAGATGAACGCCTTGACCCACACTTCGGTGTCCAAGGCTCGTTTTGCGGAGGGTTTCATGGATCACGTCAAAGACAAGGGTCTCCTCATCCTTCACCAAAGTGAGACAAGCGCCATTGACAGCGATACTCTCTCCGAGACGGAGGTCCTCCCAGGGAGCCAGAACCCCATCGACTGCGGATGAGGCTTCTTTTTCGAGGTGGAGACGGATTCCTTGCGAATCTGGCTCCAGAGCAGCGATCCGGTGGGTTCTTTCGACAAGTCCGGTAAACACAGGCCTCCTTTGGGCCGAATGCTAAGCCAGGACCCGTAAATCTGCCACCGATCTGGCCTCGGTAGAGGATTTGCCGCTGAAAAATACCTGAATATGCTTTATTGGGCTTTCTTGACCACTGTTATGGGCAAGGCTATGATGCGGCCTTGGTTCCGGAAACGGGACTCCCCATTCGAATTGGAAATCTCTCAGTTGATCCATTTTAACGGGCCTGATTGAGGGATATCGTGAACTTGCGAGGTCGGACAGATTCCCCCCCGGGAATCTCTTCGAAAGCTTTGCGGGCGGCCTGGAGGTCGCCTGGACACAGAATAATTATGACGAGATCACCTGGTGGTTGGTTGTTTCCAATACCACGTCTCGGGGAGACGAAGGTGATCGCTGAATTGTTTTGGCTCGGGTGAGTGGAATGTTTTGGCGACGGCAGCGTGGGGCTGTCTGATCCAAAATCCAAGCAACCCCGACCGGAAGGAACTGGAGAAGAGATGAGCGGGCTCGCCAAGTTTTTCGTGGTGATCAATCTCGTCCTGGCACTCTTTTTTCTTGGAGTGAGCGCAACCCTTTTCAAGACCCAGAAGAACTGGAAAGAGGTTGCTCAGGATGCGCAAAAGGAATTTGACCAAAGCGTTGAGAACGCTAAGGCAATGAAGAGCCAGCTCGATGGCACCATTGAGCTGAAGCAAAAGGATGTTGAATCCCTGACCAGGGAAAAAGAGCAACTGGGCTCTCAGGTCACCACTCTCCAGAATGAGAATGGGGATCTTCGTAAGGACAAGGCCAGCTTGGGCACAAAGATCGATGATCTGGAAGCTCGAATTGCTCAGAAGGACACTCATCTCCAAGACAAAGATGCGAATATCGCACGTCTTGAGGATGAAATTTCCAACCTCAACAATGAGGCACAGGACGCGGCGAATGCCAAAAAGGTTGCCGAAAGTCTTCGTAACCGTGCTCTTCTTGACAAGGAGCAGCTGAGTCAGGAAAACGAAGCGCTGAACAAGGAGCTCACCGCTCTGCGTACAGATTTCGATGACCAGAAGTTGCTGATTTCCCGTATTGTCGATTCCGGGGTCCGTCTTCCCGATATCGGTGTCGCCACTGCCCCTCCGATCGACGGCATGGTCGTCGGTGTTCAGGAAGGCGTGGTCGTTCTCTCCGTGGGTAAAGATGACGGAGTGGAAGTCGGATACGAGTTCACCATCTACGATGGGAATACCTTTATCGGCAAGGTCCAGGTCACCAAGGTTCTGGATGACATGGCCGGTTGCACGATTCTCTTTGAGGAGTCCGGTCGCAAAATCAGCGACGGTAACAAGGCCTCCACTCGTTTGACCAGCTGAGATAGGGGGATCTAATGTATGACCAGCCGATCGTAGAGCGTAAGGATTCAAGCCCTTTGGGGACCAGCCTTCTGGGCGTGGCCGCATTTTGCCTGATCTTTGCTTCGGTGATGCTTTGCATGAGTCTGAAAGAGTTCTCTCTTCCGAACACTTCCCCCACCGAAAGTGCTTCGAAGTTTGAAAACGAGTTGAAGAAAACCCAGAGGAAAGCCGATAAGCTGTTCTCTGGCATGGAGCTGGACGGGTAATTTTCAGTCCAGGAACATGAAATAATGGTGCGATTCCTTTTGGGGATCGCACCATTTTTCTTGGGGTGGGCTCTGTTGTCGATTTGAAATATTGCGTACTATGACGAAGCTACATGATCCGATTCTGACTAAGGTTATGAATCGATCAGTCGCATATAACTCCTTTCTTTCAGGAGTTCGCCGCGGGGGATGACATTTCTACAGGAAGTGTTTTGCAGAGAAGAGGGAATGTGGTGTTACGCATCGCAAATAATATTCTGAATCGGGTTGTGGGTAAATTTTCCACCGACCTTGGAATTGATTTGGGGACCGCCAATACGTTGGTGTGTGTCAGCGGCCAGGGCGTCGTTGTCAGCGAGCCTTCTGTCGTCGCGGTGAAAGCCGGAACCAATCAAGTTCTTTTGGATGGTGAGGCGGTCGGCCGTGTTGCCAAAGAGATGCTGGGCCGAACCCCGAACTCCATCGAAGCGATTCGTCCCCTTCAGGATGGTGTGATCGCTGATTTTGAAATTACCGAAGCGATGCTGAAGTATTTCATTAACCGCGTAAATGATAACTCGCTCTTTTTTAGCCCCAGAGTGGTGATTGCTGTCCCCAGTGGAATTACTGCGGTTGAGAAAAGGGCGGTCTACAACTCTGCGGAAAGAGCTGGAGCGCGCAAGGTTTACCTCGTGGAAGAGCCGCGTGCTGCCGGACTTGGTGCCGGGTTGCCGATTGAAGATCCCATCGCCAGCATGATTGTCGACATCGGTGGCGGGACAACTGAAATCGCGGTGCTTTCGCTGAGCGACGTCGTGACCAGTGTATCCTTGCGTGTTGCAGGCGATGACATGGACGATGACATCATTCAGTACATGAAGAAAAACTATAACATTTTGGTCGGGCCACTGACGGCCGAGCAGATCAAAATTAAACTGGGTTCTGCGTTTGAGTTGGATCAGGAACTGGAGATGGAAGTCAAAGGTCGTGATCTGATCGGTAATCTCCCTCGGTGCACCAGTGTCACCAGTGAAGAGATACGAGAAGCACTCATCGATCCTTGCCAGCAAATCGTAAATGGGATCAAAGAGACTCTGGAGAAGACTCAGCCTGAATTGCACGCAGACTTGGTCGAGCAGGGAATCGTTCTCTGCGGAGGCGGAGTCCTGTTGCGGGGCCTGGACGATCTGATTCGCAAGGAGACCGGGTTGCCGGTCAGGATCGCAGATGATCCTTTGACTTGTGTTGCTCAGGGGACAGCCATATTCCTTGAGAGGCTTGACGATTACGCTTCCGTTTTGGATTCCATTGAGGACGACCTGTAAGCAACGATTCGCGGAGTTCTGTGAAACCTCTTCAATCGGCATATTGGGCAGTCGGGTGTTGGCTCGTGCTGACACTCGTTGCCTATGGACTGAATCCCCTATTTCGGTCAGATCGCCAGAGCGCGGTTGAGAAGCAGTTTGTGGATCAGATGATCCAGGACTTAGAAATTCAACGTTCTGAATCTCTCGCCACTCTCAATCGTCAACAACTCATCGATATGTGGTTACCCCTGGCGTCCAATTTCGAATTGGTTCCTGCCTCTCTGACTCCCGTTTCAGATCGTTCTCCTCTGAGGCGGTCGGCCACATTGGATCGAGGAACTGAAAGTGGCATGAAACCAGGATTGGGTGTGGTCAGTCGCCAGGGGGTTGTCGGCAAGATCACAGATTCCGGCGACGGATGGAGTCGAGTTCAGTTGGCGGATGATCCCGGATTTGTTGCGACTTTTGTGGACGAGGACCAGTCTCGTGGAATTCTCAGTGGCTCTTTGCAAGAAGGCGAAGTGCGCCTGAAGTTGAGATTAGACCCGATGGAGTTTTCTCAAAACGAACTTTTGTTTTCCGACGGATCTGGCGGTGTTTTTCCACCGCATGTCTATATGGGAGTGGTGGTGTCACCCCGAACTCCGATTCAGGATTCTCAAATTTTGTTGCCCAGCCCACTGTCTGTTTCGAGAGAAGTCATCGTTTTTATCCCTGTTAAGTCGGAGTCACCCCGTTGAGATGGCCGATTCTCCTGGTTTTGTCGGGGCTTGCGCTGCTGTCCTCTTCTGTCTATGCCCCATTATTGGGTTCCGCTGTTTTCGTTGCCGATCCTGCTTTTGTTTTATTGGCATGGATTTGCCTGGTTGATCGGTGGCCGAGAATCCTGCTGGTCTCCGTCGCGATCTTTTGTTTTCGAATCGGAAACACCATTGCGAGTCCCCTGGAAGTCCTTGGTCCACTCATCAGCATCGTTCTCGTCGTTCGATTGGTCCGGTCCAGTATTAGCCCATATGATCGGTGGAGGCGTATGTTCATCATCATTCCTGCGCTGCTTCTGGCAGGCTTCACTTGCCGTCAATCGATGGCGTCAGACCTTGAATGGGGGTTTTCAGGGTTCTTTGCGGATGGTGCACTTGCGTTTATTGTAGCTGCAATCATGTTTCCCCTACTCGACCTGACCCGTCCTCTGCTGAAGAGCGCCCGATACCCAGAGTGAATTGGCTCATGAGTATGCGGTAAATGACGAAAGGCCCAAGCTTGAAACGATCGAGGATCCTGGTTCTGGCATTAGGATTTTTGATATTCGCAGGAGTCGTTGGCGCAAGGCTGTATCAACTTCAGTTTGTTGAATGGCGAGAGTACTCTCTGAGGGCTTCGACGATGCATCGGTCGGTTCTCTATTCTCCGGGGCCACGTGGTGAGATTCAGGATCGATACGGTAATGTTTTATCGCGGTCGATTCCTGAAATCCGAGCGACCTTTCTGCTTTCCGAGTTGGAACCGGTTCGTTGGGTTGCCCGAAGAATCGAAGCGATTCTTCGAGCAGCTCCGGACGATCGCTATCCTTGGGACGAGAACAGTTTTTATCAGTCTCTCGAAATGGTGAGGTCTCGGTTTCGTCAGCAGATCACGATGGGTTTGCTTCCGCTCGAAGTTCCATGGCTAAAAAATATCGATCCATCTGTCGGTAACAAAATCGCTCGGGTCATCAGGAGCAGGCCCGAAGACTTTCCGGGCGTTCGTTTGGAAAAAACACTCGATGGGGCCACTTTGCTCATCGATCCGATGAAGCTCTTTGCCGGCGAATTGGGCATCCGAAGACTTGCAGTTCAAGACGGGCGAATGAGTGCTGACGAGTTGTGGGCCAAGGTCTCTAAAGCGTATGAAAAAGTTCAGGATAAGACAATTGATGGAGAGAAACCCAGGTCGTTGAGTGAACGCGACTGGATTTTTCGCCGTCAACGGCATCCGCTCTTGAAAAGGATGGATCCAGATCTCGTCATTGAAATCGCTCTTCATCCAGAGGACTGGCCGGGTGTTTACCTGGAGGAAGTTCAAAGTCGAGAGCAGCCATCGAGTCCCCTACTCGGTCAATTGATCGGGCATGTCGGTATCCCTTCTCAGACACAAGTCAAAGACTGGGAAACAAAAGGCGAGTTCGTGATCGATAATATGCGACTGAAAGATTTACGGACCATCGAATTGGTACGGCAGGTCGCCCACCATAGTGCTGACCAAGTCGGGAAATCGGGTCTTGAATCATATCTCGAAGATGAGCTTCGCGGGAGTCCGGGGGCCCATATCAGAACTGTGGACGTCAGACGCAGACCGATAGGTGAGCCGGGAACACTCTTGGAGGCGAAGTCTGGCCGAAATGTACAGTTGACCCTCGATTCCGAGTTGTCTGCATTGGGTAATCAGTGGTTAACAGACGCCTTTGTGAAAAACTTTATGGAGAGTTCTTCTGAACCTTCTATTCCAGAATCGGTCACGGCAGCGCTTGTGGTTCTCGACGTAAACACGGGTGAAATCTTAGGACTTTCTTCGCTCCCTCAGCTCGGGCAAGAAATTTACCAGGACTCCGATCTCTATCGCAAGTTGAGCAAAAGTACATTGGGGTATTTCTATGACCGCTGCATAGGTTGGTCGATAGATCCAGGATCTACATTTAAGCCTATGGTTGCATTGATGGGCTTTTCACAAGGCGTGATCTCTCCGGAAGAAAAGATTCCCTGCCAAGGAGTTTTCGACCCCCGGTTTCCAGAAAAAAACAAGTGCAACAACCATTTGTTCGGCGAGATGGACATTCAGTCAGCGATTTCGAAATCATGTAATGTTTATTTTTATGAAGTGGGTCAACGATTAGGACTGCAAAAGCTTCAAAAAGGAGCTGAGGAATTCGGGTTTTGGACCCGGTTAATTTCGCCTTTCTCTAAAAACGGTATCACTTCAGGCGTTTTGTATCAGGAATCTAAAGGAGTCCGTCCCGAAGTTAACCCTGTTGGAACAGCGATTGGTCGGGGTTTTGAAGTGACCCCCCTGCAGATTGCCTATGCCGCAATGTTGTTGGCGCGACGAGGGGATGTCATTCCCCTGAGTTTGTTCATGGGGCAGAAAGACTCCGTGACAGAGCGGATTTTTCAAGAAAAATCGATGCTGAGCCTTTTGAACAGGCAACATTACGATGTCGTGATCAAAGGGATGATCGAAGCGACAAAAACTGGAACCGCTCGAAAGAGTGACCTGGAATATTTTCGGGCTGCTGTCAAAACTGGAACCGTCAAGTTGCCGTCTGGCCAAAACAGGCGTCATGCCTGGATGATGGGGTTTGCTCCAGCAAAAGATCCTGAAGTAGCTTTTGCTGTTGTTCTGCAGGATCAGCCTGGAAGTGGCGGCTCGACCGCTCCTGTCATCGAGAAGCTTCTTGAGTGGTTGGAAACCCACCGGCAAATGCGGTTTCGGTCATGAGTATGAAAGATCGAGTCCTCTCTCTGCTTTTTAAAGGTTGGGCGGGATCAGCGTTTTTAATTCTATTGACGGTTTTGTTGTTGTTGCTGGTTGGGATCGTCTTTGTTTATAGCTCTGCAGATAATATGAGCTCTTCTTTTCCTGGCCCCTATTCACTGAGCCAAATCAAAAAGGTCATTTTGGGGATCCTCACCATGTTGGCCATCTCTTGTGTGCCTCCCCGAATTCTCGAGAAAGTTGCTCCTGTCTTTTTCGGTGCCACGATTCTCCTTTTGGTGGGATTGTTTGCCTACAAGTTGGCCGTTGGCGGGGTGGTTCGCTGGATTAGAATCCCAGGTTTTCAATTCCAGCCTTCGGAATTGGCCAAGATTTCAACGGTCATGATGCTTGCCACTCTTCTTCGGGGCGGGCTCGGCCAGTCTCGCTGGAACCAGGTTCTTTCGATTCTCACCTGTGCAGCGATGCCTTTTTTGTTAATTGCAGCCCAACCCGATGTTGGAACCGCGATGATCCTTGTGCCGACCGTTGTCGCCATGATTTGGGTGGCCCATTTGAGTAAAAGAAGGCTGATGCTGTTGTTTCTTTGTAGCGTGGCTCTGGTCGGAGCCTCTTGGTATACGCCGTTGGTGCGTGATTATCACAAAAGCCGGATCGCAACCTATCTGGGCCTTGAAGAAGGTAGTTGGACCCAAACCTTATTGGGTCTGGATCAGGTGAGTATCGTCCGCCCATCTTCGTATCAGATCGATCAGTCGCTCATTGCATTGGCGAGCGGTGGCCCTATGGGAAAGGGCCTTCATATGGGAAGGCATCATGATCTGGGCTACCTGCCTGAAGACCACAATGATTTCATTTTTGCTGTGATCGGTGAAGAGTGGGGATTACAGGGGACGCTGCTGGTGGTCACTGGATTCCTCTTGTTGGGTTTTACGATTTTGGGCGTCGCGTGGACAAGTCGCGATCATTTTGGGCGCCTGGTGGCTGTCGGGATTGCCACTCAGCTCGTCAGTCAGAGCCTCGTTAATCAAGCGGTCGTCACTGAACTGCTTCCGGTAACAGGTCTGACCCTTCCTTTTATTTCCTATGGCGGTACTTCAATTGTCGTTTCTCTTTGGGGAATTGGATTGGTTCTTTCCATCGCTCGTCATCCGGTAGAAGTCAGTCATCCAGACGGCCTTCGCGGCAGCTCGAGTCCAATAAAGAATCGACTTTTGCGTTAGCTTTCAGAGTGCTTTTCCTCGCACAGGGATCCCCTCCCATTTCAGGAGCGAAAGGCGACCTTCCGATCGAAGGGGTGGCGCTTGTCGCAGCGCGAGAAAGAAAAATTGGGAACTGACCGGCAGGGCCGCTGATCCATCTGGAATCGGGTCCATCAAAAAAACACTCAAAAAAACGATATAAAAAAAAGAGGTGCCATCGGGGAAATGGCACCTCCTCGGAAAGAAATGAAGCAAGTAGGACGACCAGGTCGCCCCGGAGAGCTCCCGGAGATCATTGCGAAACTCCGGGCTTGCCAGCAGGGAACCCGAAGGTTGCCCGCGATCGCTCTCCTGTCCCAAAGAGCCCACTGATTTATAAGCACTCGCCATGCCAATTGATGGAAGTGGAATGAAAATCCAAGGAAACAGCCAGATTGGTGTAAATGGGAGGATTCAGACTTGAAGATCGAGATGGTGGAAGATGTCGAAGTGGATATAAAGTAGCCGGAAAATCCGGATGAAAAGAAGTGGGTTTCGTAAGCAACCCTATTTAAACAACCTACGGGATCGGCTGAAAACCAGCCACTCCCAGGAGAGCTTTCTTCCAAGCGGATAAAACTTGATCAGAATTGGTTCAGGTGATGGTTTTGGCTTGGGAAAGAAAAACACCCGAACGTCTTTTGACGTTCGGGTGTTATGGATTTCAGAGGGAGGTCCCAGTCTCTATCAGGGGCAAAAGTCGAAACTGTCGCAGCTGATCGAGTCTTCCGTCGGATCGATCCCGCAGCTGTCAAACGGAGCAGCTGGTGCGGCTCCATTTGAGAAAAGATAGGACAACAGCAGAACAGGATCATTCAGCTGAATGAGGCCATTGTCGTCGATATCCATGATCTTGAGGCAGTTTGGCTCAGCGCCATTGTTGAACTGATAATTCAGGATGTTGATGGGATCGGCGAGGTTGACGTTACCACTGGCGTCAAAGTCACCCCTTTGGAACGGTTGTCCCAAGGGAGCCTCAGTGATCTGGATACTCGATCCATTGGTGCTCACGATCGCAGCCTGGTTGCCCAGAGAGATCAGGATCGGAGTCGCAGGAGACCCTGCAGCAGGAACCAGATCGCCACTGAAATCGATCGATGTCGATCCGACCGTCGCGGTGGTCAGAATATCGTAATCAACAGTGATGAGTTGTTCGGCATCTCCTGCTGGAAGGGTCGAAAGGGCTCCTGATTCGGTAGAAGCCACGCATGCGACCACCAAACCGGCGGCTCCTACGGGATCAAGATCGATCAACAGGAACTCTGGACCCGCTCCCCCATTCAGTCCTTCCAGGCCAGCTCCTGCCCCGGCGGAGGCCAGAGAGAGTTGGTTCTCATCATGGGCAAGGCCCAGAGAGAATCCGTAATACTCCAGTGGAGCATTGACCAGGATTTCAGCGGAAAATCCGCTGCCCTGATCTGCCGAAGTGACTGACGTGGCTGTAGAGAGGCTGAAAGGTGGCAGGCCGCCAATCTCAATCAATCCTTGGATCTGTTCAGGGACCACGCCGCCGACCCCTCCTGGGGGGACCACAAGGGTTTCTGTTGGGGAACTGGTAGAACAACCGAAGGCAGCATTGCAGTAATCCACAGTGGCGAAGGTGTCGTCAGGGCCCAGCAGGTCCATGTCGATGACGACCATTTCGTATCCCGCGCCAGACGGCAAAGAATTGATTCCAACGAAATCGACGACCACTCCTTGAATGACACCTTCTCCTGGGCAGATGGTGAGCTCTGCAAACGCGGCAGGTGCTCCACCATTCGCGGTCAGCGTCGCCTGTCCATCGGCAGCGTTGGTGAAGTCATAGAAATTGTCGGTGTTTTCTTCGCAGACTGCGAAGGACCAACCTGCAATAGCTCCAGCGGGGTTGTCGAGCAAACAGCGGATTTGAATTGAGGATCCGCTAGGTGCTGTTTCAGAGGTGTCAAAGTACATGGAGTAGTCCTGGGACCAGACTAAAGAAGTCGGGGCCAAGAAGGCGAGTAAGGCCAACACGCTGATCCACTGCTTCACAGAAATCATGAGTTCTCCTGCTGTCGTCGTGCGAGCTAAAGGCCGGTAAAGAATTGCCGACCTGACATTGGCCGGTGTTTGGACTCTTGTGCTCGCAAACTGTTCAAATGGGGTAAATAGGTTAATAGAACCCGATAAAGGGCCCGTATGAACCATCCCGACTATTGTAGCACCTGATCGTCGGTTCAGGGACCCCCCAAAGGTCTTTCTGGGGAGCGATTCAAAGGCTGTCTACTTCCGGGACATTGTTTCCGCTGGAGTCCCACAGTGGAACCGATCCGCTTCAGGATTCCAAATTTTGAACATTTCTGGGCGGGCACGAGGATTGCCACTCCTCCCACAGGGAACCATTCCGGTCCCGACCAGAAAGGCAGCTATGAGCTCCGAAAAGCGCCAAGAGGCTCCAAAACGCAACGATGGCCGGGTCCATGATGTTGACGAACTGCGCAACAAGGGAATTCAGAAAGTCCGAGTTGTAGGCCAGAGTCAATTGCGGGATATGGCTCGCGAGGCGGCGGCCAAAGCGGTTATGGAACTTGTCGAAAGCCTTGATCTGTCCGACCAGGCCCGCCGTTCCCTGGTGGGTCGTGCTCAGGCGACGATTTTGGATGGTTCGCCCGGTCCCACTCCGAAGGTGATCGAGAACCCGGTGATGAAGCCGGACGTCCGATTGACCCCTCCCCCCTCGGATACCGAAACACAGCGCACAGAGAGTTCTCTGAGGATTCAGGACCAGGAAATGTTGCAAGAGCTTTCGAAGCTGATTGCCAAGGACTGGAGAACGGAACTGGCAACCGTTCAGAATTCTCACAGGACTCAAGTAGAGAGGTTGGAGATGAGAATCGAAGAATTAACCAAGGCTCTCAGGGTCACGGATCAAGTATTGACCCGTGGTCAAGAGGATCAGCCTGCAGACGAGCCCGTATCGAGTCCGTTTGATCATAAAAAGGAAGAACTCCTCGATCAGTTGTTTCAGGCCAATGTCGCACTGAGAGAAATCTCGTCAGGCCCAGCCGGGAATCAGCAGACCGATGGTGAAAGAAGGAAATCATGAACATGGATTTAAACAGGGACACGCAAAACGAAAGCGACCTGCTGTCACCGAACATCAAAGGTAATCAGACGGCCATCAAGGTCGGCATCGATCTGGGCACAAGCCGCAGTGCGATCTGTACCTCGCGCGGAGATCGTATGGTCATGGCGAGTGTCGTCGGCTGGCCCAAAGACGCAGTCTCTGCCAAGGTTTTCGGACGCAGGGTTCTCGTTGGAGATGCCGTCCTCGAGAATCGAATGGCTTTGAAGACATGCTTCCCGCTCAAAGACGGAAATCTGGCCTTTACTCAAGCGGACTGTACAGACCGCGAGACGATGCGGAAAGCAGGGCTGCATCTGTTTACTGCGTTACGTCAGGCTGCAAACCCTGAGCCTCATCAAGAGGTTCATGCCGTGATCGGTGCGCCCGCTGAAGCGACCCGTGAAAACAAACAGGCGATTATCGATCTCGCAAATGAAGCTGGAATCGAAGGGGTCATGGTGGTCTCGGAGCCATTCGCGGTCGCTTATGCCCTCGATGCTTTAGAAGATGCGATGGTCGTCGATATTGGTGCGGGAACCATCGACCTCTGCAGAATGGCAGGAAGTCTTCCAGGTGCAGAAGACCAAGTCACTGTTTTTCATGCGGGGAATCACGTCGATGCCCGTATCTGCGAACTGATTCAGCAGGAGCGCCCGGAAATCCAGTTCACCAGCAATATGATCAAGCAAGCCAAAGAGCGATTCAGCAGTCTTGTCGATACCCATAAAAGGGCTTTGGTTCAGTTCCCGATCAACGGACGTCCTACTGAGATTGATATTACTGAACAGATTACAGCTGCAGTCAGTGAATTGGTGCCCCATATCACTGAAGGAATACAAAAGCTGGTATCCACGTTTGATCCAGAATTCCAGCATCGGATTCGCAGTCGAGTGATTGTCAGTGGTGGCGGTTCCCAAGTTTACGGTCTCCAAGAGGCGCTTGAAAAAGGTCTCGAAGAACTGGGCGGAGGAAAAGTCGTGATTGTCGACGACGCGGTTTACGCCGGTTCACAAGGTGCACTCAAGCTTGCTCAGGAAATGCCGGAAGACTACTGGCAGCAACTGGGCGAAGATTCCTAAAAAATCCCCACTCAGCACCGAGGGTTCCATGCAGGTGGAGCCCTCGGTGGCTATCTTTATCGATCAAGAAAACCCCTGTTATTTATGGATTAAAGTACGGGTGGAGTGCCCGCAGAATGACTGCGCAAATCCCTGACAGTCCGTCTCAGTATCTCTCCTGTGCGAAGGACATCCTGTTGTTGCGTCTCCGGCCCAAAGCTGAATCGGACAGAGCCTCGTATCGAGGATTCGGGAATCTCCATCGCTTTGAGGACGTGACTGGGCTCTCTTGCTCCGGATGAACAGGCTGAACCACTGGATGCAGAGATGCCTTCCATATCCAGGCGGACCAGCAATGTTTCGGCGTGAATCCCTCCGAATGCAATATTGATACAACCAGGCCAATCGTCTTCAGTCTGGGCGACAACCCGATGATTTTCGAGGTCTTCGATAGAGTCAAGGAAGACGGTCCTCAATTCTTGAAGACCCTCAAGGTCCCATGACGGAGTCTCTCTAAATTCGGCAGCCAAGAGGCCCATCCCATGGATCGCTAACAGATTCTCAGTGCCTGGTCGGATTTTCTTCTCCTGCGGCCCCCCATGTGAAAAGGGACGATGAAGAAAACCTTTTCTTATCCACAGGGCTCCCACACCAGTAGGCCCTCCGGCTTTATGAGCAGTAAGAGTCGCAGAGTCGAGAGGCGAATTCCCCAGATCCATCGGTACGCGGAAAAAACCTTGGGAACCATCCGAATGGAGACGGCCGCCGTCTTGATGGACGATTTCTGCGATCGAGTTCAGGTCTTGGGCGATGCCTGTTTCATTGTTAAACCAATGGACACTCACCAAGCCTTTTTGAGGAACCTGATCAAGAACCACTCTCCCCTGATGGTCAACTGGGATCAATCTTCCTGTCCGTCCCTTTTCATGAAGATGTTTGACAGGTTCGAGGATCGAAGGATGTTCGGTGACGCAGGTTGAGATGAGGGAGGAGTCAGCGACAAGACCTGTGATGGCAAGGTTGTTGCTTTCGGTCCCCCCACTGGTGAAGAAAATCTCCGCAGAGTCGACCTTGAGCGCGGCGGCCACCTGATCTCTTGCCTCCTCCAGAATACGACGAGATTTTCGACCGTCTTCATGAAGGCTGGATGGGTTGCCATGCTGATTTCGAGATATCAGTTCTGCCATCCCTTCCGCAACGGAGGGTCTCAGTGGAGAAGTGGCATTGTGATCCAGATAGATGCGGTTCATGGACCGCTTCCTCCAAAATCGAGTCCTCTGGGATTGAGTAAATCGAGACGCCATTGGGGATTCTCGGCGATGTCCGATCCCTGGAGTGGGACAAGGCGTAAGGAATATTCAATGTATTGATCAGCCGATTCCCAAATCAGGGTGACCCACCATGATCCCGTTCCTGGTCCGAGATGTTCAGGGACAGGATCTACTTTCGATTTGACGATCAAATCTCTCAATCCCAAACCATCCAACTCGGGAACGTCGACAAATCGAACCAGCCCATTGAACTGAAGTTCTGAAACTTGTTTCTGAGTCTCAGCCGTGAGTGATTCATAAGCGAGGCGGTATTCTCCTGCGTCAACGCAGTATCTAAAAAACCGAACCGTTTCGAGAGGGCTGTTTCGATTGAAATGGTCATGAACCTTAGGAATCGCCTGACAGCCGAGAATCCCCAGGATTATCGCGAATCCAAGAAGTTGAAGAGCATTGCGGACGTGATTCATCCTCATGTTATTCCTCCTCGTTAATTTCGAGCCCAGGGAAATCAGGCATATCGTCAGCAGCAGAGGCGTCAATGAGATCCGATACGTCGATCTCAGGGACTTCTTCCAGGACTTCCGACGTCACGAATAGTGGGAAACCTAGCCGAGCTGAAAGAACAAAAGCATCACTGGGACGACAATCAATATGCGCTTCCTGGAGAATCCCATCCGATCCTTTTCGCTCAAGAACCAGCAGCCCGAAAAAATTTCCTTGGACGACCTGGGTCACGATGGCTCTGCGAACCTCGATGTCGAAGCCCAGCATGACAGAAGTCAGCAGTTGGTGAGTCATCGGACGCGGAGCATCCTGCTGTTGAAGAGCCTCCTCAAGCGCAATCGCTTCATGGTGTCCTATGCAGACGACGAATCGTTTGGATTCACTGACAATTTGGATAATAGCTCCCATATCAGGAGTTTGTGGAAAAAACCGTTGGCCGATCTGCACCGGGATCAGGTTGTCGTCCATCTAGTACAACTTTCCATCTGAAAATGTCGCCAGTCCCGAACCATGGTCCTCAATACAATCCTGAAGGGAAGAGAGAAGGTGATGATGATGCGCCGAGATTGCGACATATTCACCTTTTCCGCCATTCAAAACGGGACATACGCGGCCTCCGGATTCTGAAATCAGAAGAAGACCGGCTGCGACGTCCCATTCATGAGTTTGATACCATGCTCCTGCATCAATTCGTCCTTGGGCAATCCAGGCCATTTCAAGAGCGATGGACCC
Source organism: Planctomycetota bacterium (assembly GCA_002691835.1). The sequence goes on along the minus strand of NZJA01000027.1, from coordinate 22,797 downwards.
CAGAGTTCTCTGCTTGATATGAGAAGGAAGAAAGTTTCGCCAACGAGGACGTTTTTTTCGCCATCGAGGAGTCAGATGAATCATGGGTAACTTTTGACTGGATTTCCGAAGGGGAAGCAATCCGCCGCCGAGGATTCCCCCACCGGCAATCGCTTCGATCCATTCACCTCTAACCGGGTCAGAGATCCAGCCCATGACAGTTTTCCCTTGAGATCGGTAGGCGATGGAGACAGCGAAGATAGGAATCCCTCGACTGTGGTTGGTCGATCCGTCGAGAGGGTCAATAATCCAGCCCTCTTCTCGAGTCTGCGGATCGAGTCCCAGCTCTTCGCCGGAGATTGGATCCTCAGGGAATCTTGCCGCTGTCTGATCCCGAAAGAGTGTCTCCGCTTCGATGTCAGCGGGTTCCCCCTGAAGAAACCTCTCTTTCACCAGACGACTGATCTGACTGAGAATTTGGCGGCCATGATTTCGTCTCAAGCCCAATGGATCATTCAATGGGACTCCGAATCATGGGACTCCGAATCATGGGACTCCGAATCATGGGAGTTGGCCGTTTCAAGAGCGACGAGGCCCGGAAGGGATTTCCCCTCAAGGAATTCTAGCGCAGCCCCTCCTCCAGTCGATACATGGTCAAAGTGATCGGCAAGGTTCATTTGCCTGACAGCCGCAGCGCTGTCGCCACCACCAATAACCACGCGTGCGTTGAGCTGAGCCAGGAAACCAGCCAGTGTTCGAGTTCCAGAAGAGAATTCGGCACTTTCAAAAACTCCTGCTGGACCATTCCAAAAGACGGTTTTTGCCTGAGAAAGGTGTTGGCAAATCTTGTTGACCGATTGAGGGCCAATATCAAAAAAGCTCAAATGTGCAGGAACTGGTTCGCCAGAAACCAGGGACTGTGTTTCTTGCGGATTAAACGGTTGATCTCCCGCAATGAAATCGGTCGGCAGGATGATTTGAACGTCACCTGAGAGCAAATCTCGAATAGTGTCGAGGGCGTCTTCCTCAATCACTGATGCCCCAACGTCGACTCCGTCGCCATGGAGAAGAGTGTTTGCGAGTCCACCCGTACAGACCACACCATCGAGGCGCGGGGCTAATTGGCTCAAGACTCCCAGTTTGTCACGGACTTTTGCCCCGCCGGAGATCACCCAGAAGGGTCTTTGAGGTTGATCTCTAATTTCTTCTAAGACCTGGACCTCTTTTTCGATGAGGAGCCCCATGAAAGACGGTTTGAATCGCGTAATCGCAGAGACGGAAGCATGGGCACGGTGACAACAGCCAAAGGCATCGTTGACATAATAGCGACAGCCTGAGATCAGGAGTTTCGCAAAATCTTCATCGTTGGTTTTCTCTCTGACGTCGAATCGAAGGTTCTCGAGAAGATTGACGCTTCCGGGGCTTTGGTCCTGCAAGTGTTGTTGATAATCAGCTGCAGGTGGAAACTCCTGAATATGATGGATGGGAGTCGTCAAGTTTGCTTTGAGGTAATGGGCGATGGGGCCGGTACTAAATTCAGGGTCATGGCCCTGTGGTCTTCCGAGGTGGGTTGCCAAGGTCACGACTGCCCCGGCATCCAGCAGCTTTGTCAAAGTCGGCATGATCGCTTCAAGGCGATTGGTGTCAGTGATCTGGCCATCGCGAATTGGCACATTCAGGTCTCCACGCAGGAAAACACGGTCACCCCTCTGAATTTGGGAAAGCAAGTGACTCAGATTTTGCAACATGGTTTCCCCTTCTGTGAAAAAGACACTTTAACAGGGCAGCTGGGAAATCGAAATACGAAGGCCTTCAGGACACCCTGCTGAGGGGCATTATTTTGCGAATCTCAAAATAAAAGTCTGAATTTAAGGATTCGGTGACCGGGAAGAACTGGATTTGACCAGTCGAGAAATCCGATTGCGAAATCCCTGGCGAGTGAAAAGGAAAATCGGAAAGCGGATCAACTGCCAAAAACTGTAAAGCAAACTTCTGAAAATTTGCATTCGAACGAGGCTTTTTGCCTGGGAGCCTGCTTTTGGAAGAGGGACCACTTTTACAGAACGGATTTTCATTATTGCTCGGGTGCCTTCAGAGTTTTCGCACCATTTTTCTTAAGCCAAGCCCAGCGAGAAACTCTCGAAGCCACGGCTTCAAGAGTTTTGTAATAAGTGTATCGAAGAGCGACTTCTTTAGAGCGTCCGGTACTGGCAGAGAAAGGCATTTTGACTCGTGCGGTATGCAGTCGTTTTAGCTTTCCATCAGCGGTTTTCTCCATGAGGTCGATCGCCGCTTCACCTTGAAAGACATTGGCAATCGGAGCTCCATAGAAGTCTTGTTGACGAACGAAATAGCACCGCAACTTGACCTTGAGGATGATTTCCGCCTTTTTTAAATCACCTTCTGTGAAGCGGATTTTGCCACCCATTCGGTTGAGTTGGTATTTGAGTCCGGAGGGGTCGACTTTGTTACGGCCTACCTTTTCGTCCAGCTGGAGAATGACGACTTTGGCATCGCTGCCGATGGGAGGTAATTCAGGAACCACGCCCCCACTCGACTTGTCCCATTCGGGGAGCGGCAGTTCATCCGGGATTCTCGGGAGTTCCTCTGCGGGGGTGCTGTCGAGTTCTTTTTGACGAGCGAGAGCTTCCCGGCTTCCTGCGAGGTACCAATCTCCCCCAATCCAGACGTAACCGAGTGCTTTTCGAGCATCGAAATTGTCGGGAGAAAGACTGATGACTTTTTTCCAGTGAACAGTCGATTGGATTTTCATCTTTTTGGATTCACACCAGCGGGCCAGCTGGATATGGCCCTCCATGTCGTCTTCTTTGACCGATTTGGCTTTTTGCTGGTATTCGTCGAGAGGGGTCGCAGATTTTTTGATTTCAGCGATCTCGGATCGGTCGATAGTGATGATGGATCCATCGAGTTTGCGAATGCTGACGAGATCACCAATTTCGCGGACGACGTTGCCCTCTACTGTTTCACCGCTTTTGAGTTTAAAGAGGTCTGCATGAACCTCTACCGTCGGTAAAAGCAGAATCAACACCAGTGCGGCAAGTGTTGTGGGCAGGGAAATCCTTGGGAGGATTGTGCCGAGAAGGTGAAATGCGTTCGTCCTCAAGATCCTGTATCCTCTCATGCGGGAATCTTACCCTTGCAGGGATTTCACAAACACGAAAATTAAACCCCACCCGCTAAGAAGGGTTATTCAGAAAACGTGGAAATGGCACCAAATTGTTCCAAATTTGAGCATCTGACGCTCAGTTCCGCAGTTTTGCAGGGATGTCTGGCCTCTGTGCTGAGTTTTCTGGCATTGGGTTGCCAGGCGGATTCAACCGATCTGGTTTCGAGTCCAGGCTCCTGGCTCAGCGACCAGACTGAGGCCACCGGCTTACACTTCTTTCATGATAATGGCATGAGTGGAAAACGGTATTTCTGCGAAATCGTCGGCCCGGGAGTCGCTTTGCTGGATATCGATGCTGACGGGGATATGGATATCGCTCTCAATCAAGGTCACCTGCTCGTCAATCCCGAGGAGGACCCTCCGGTTCGATCGATTTCGATGCCCGATCAAAGCCGGCCAGGGCTCAGGATCTTCCGTAATGATGGAGTCAGGAAGGGTGTTCCTGTTTTTGTCGATATGACCGAAGAAACCGGAGTGAAATCAAAGGTTTACGGAATGGGACTCGCTGTCTCGGATGTCAATAATGACGGACGTCCCGATCTGCTCGTGACAGGTTTTGGGGTCGACGAGCTTTGGGTTTCCAATGATCAGGGTCGCTATGAAAATCGTGCTTCTGAATGGGGCGTAGATGATGAACGTTGGACGACCAGCGCCATTTTCGTGGACATCGATCGTGACGGTGATGAAGATCTCTACGTTTGTTCATACGTAGATTTTGACTTGAAGAATCATAAACCCTGTTTTGGTTCGACAAGCCTGATCGATTATTGCGGACCCAGTTCATACCCTTCCCTGACAGATCGTTTTTATCTGAATGATCAGTATCGTGAGTTCTCTGACAGGACTGTCGAGAGTGGTATTGGCGCATATGAAGGAGCTGGGCTTGGAGTCGCGGCCAGTGACCTGGACGGCGATGGAAACCTCGATTTTTATGTGGCCAATGACGGTGAAGTGAATCGCCTCTGGCTTCAAACTTCTCCCCTTCAATTCTCTGATTCGGCACTGCTGAATGGCTGCGCTCTCAATCGGGAAGGCCAGGCGGAAGCGTCGATGGGAGCAGAAATCGTCGATTACGATGGGGATGGAGATGATGATATTTTCCTGACTCATTTGGACGGAGAAACCAACACTCTCTATCGAAATGCTGGCAAAGGATACTTCGACGATGTGAGTGTTGAATCGGGGATTGGTGTACCGAGCAGGAGATGGACAGGTTTTGGAACCGTATGGATCGATTTCAACAACGATAGCTGGCCCGACCTTTATGTATCCAATGGAGCCGTGAAACTTCCGGTCGAACGTTTGGCGAAAGGGGAAATCCATCCCCTCGGGCAGCCTGACCAGCTCTATCAAAACAAGGCCGGTCAAAACTTCGTAGTGATGAATCCGGACACTGTCCCTGATTTACAAAAAGAGACCGTAGGACGCGGGCTAGCATGGTCCGATCTTGATAATGACGGAGATGCTGATCTGGTTCTCACGGGGAATGGTGAAGCTGCAAGAGTGCTGATGAACAATGTCGGTCAGGACAAATCATGGATTGGATTGGTCCCCAGAGGGCCTAATGGAATGCCCATGGCCGGTGTAAAAATTGACCTCGAAGATCCAGGGATCGAGGAAGGCAAGGATCTTTCTCTGACACGATGGAGTCGAAGAGGCGGATCGTACCTGAGTAGTCATGATCCGAGAATCCTCATGGGATTGGGGAATCTCAAAGGACCTGTCAATATTAAGGTCACATGGCCAGATCGCACTGAGAGCGAAGTCAAAGGACTTCAATTGGGTCAATATCATGTCATTCAGAAAGCGGGACACTGAATTGAGAACGACATCCGGATTCCTGCTCTCGGCCATCGTATGTTTGATAGGTATCGGCTGTGAACCAAAACCGATTCATGTCTGGACCGAGTTACCTCTCGAATCCTTTGAAGAGTATGTTCGTGAGCATCTAACGGAGGCTTTGGAACTCCAAGAGAAGTTCACCGAATCAGATTCACAGGATTTTGACTTGTTAAACTCAGCGGGGAAAATATTTCAGGCGTATGGATTGTATCAACATGCTGTGGAGAATTATGAAGCAGCATTCGAGGCTGAATCAGGAAACCATCGTGGCGCATATCTGTCTGCATTGTGTTATCGAGAGTTGGGGCAGCCAGAAAAGGCACGACAGATCATGTTGCGGTGGTCCAAAATTGAGCCGGATCATGTCAATACACGCCTGCTTATCGCACAGTTGGCCTATGATTCCGGCGATGATCCCGAGAGTCGGATTCATGCCGAACACGTCCTGGATCTCGATCCTCTGTCAGTGCCTGCCTTGGCTATCCTCGGCCAACTCGACTTGCGAGAAGGAGATGCCGCAGGTGCGATTCAAAAACTTAGCCAGGCACTTGAACTTTCTCCCGGTGCTTCAGCACTGAGATATCCTTTAGGTCTTGCTTTTAGAGCGCAGGGACAGCCGTCGAAAGCAGAAGAACAGATGAGCATGCGAGGGATCGCATTTCCTCAAGCGAATGACCCTTGGCTTGCAGAAGTACGAGCACTGCGCCGTGGAGGTCGGGTTCATCTCAATGAAGGCACTCTCATGTTCACAGAGGGCCTCTACGACAGAGCTGAAGAATCCTTTCTGAAAGCCTTGGAATTTGATCCGAACTCACCGACTGCTCACCTGAACCTGGGTTCTACTCGGGTCAAGCTTGGTCGTCTTGATGATGCTCGACTCCATCTGCAGGAAGCGATCCGTCTCGATCCCAAATTAGCGTTGGCATGGTTCGATCTAGGAGTGATTGAGGCACAGGAAGGTTCTGACGAAGAAGCGATTCGGTGCTATGACCGAGCGTTGGAAATCGACGAGAGTCATGCCGAAGCCCTTTATAATCGTGGCAATGCACGAAGACGACTTGGACTTTACGCAGGCGCGTTAAGTGATCTTGAGGCGCTGGTTGAACAGGTTCCTGGAAATCAAATGGCCTGGCTCGCGGCATCGGTTTGCTTCATCCGGCTACATCAACCAAATGAGGCTCTCGAATGGGTCGAACGATCTCTTTTGATTCACTCTTCGAATCTGCGACTTCAAGGACTGCGATTGCGTTTGTTGGCATGTGATCGCAATACTCCTCGGAAAACTCTGGAACAGGAACTAGTTCGTGTCAGTGCGTGGACTCAACAACGACCAGACTTGGAACTGTTGGAAGCTCAAGCCATGTTGCTTGCAGCCTCTGGCCAATCTGAACAGGCTTTGGAGCTGCAAAAAGCCTTGATCGCTGCAGCAAAGCAAGCTGGTCGAGATTCACTGGTGGAGCGACTGAAACCGCATGAAACCGCTTACTCTTTGGGTGATTTTCCTTTTGACCCTTGGCCAGAATGATCGGGTTTCTGTTTTTCTTTCGTGACGGTCAGTTTTAGTTCAGCCAAGGCTCTTAACTGCTGAGATGTGGAACCTGATTCATCCGTGATTTGTTCATGCATGGTGGCTTTTGTCAGATGCCACTGTTTCCCCTGGCGATCAAAGAATGCTCGGAAGGTTAATGGGTACAGCCTGGCCCCTACTTGACCTTGTGGCATTTCAATCGTGATTTTCCCAGGCAGTTCCGGATTTCCAGAAATCCAATCACTGCATACGGTGTTCCAGACTTGGTTATTTTTATCTGAAATCACCTGTTCTCTGAGCCACTTCCCAGTGTTGACATCAAAAACAACCTGAGCCTCTAGGCCATTAGAGACGCGGCTTTCCCAATAAGAAATATTCAGGAGACCTACGCCCGCATGAAGATATGGTGATCCCTTTAGATTCAAATGAATGATGATCTCGTCATCGACGACCTCAATCTTCTTTGTGTACAGTTGTGGTGCCTGAAGCCACAGGTCGACAGCCATACGCAGATGAACTGCACGATCGATATCGTAGCCAAGGAATCGTGTTCTGTTGATTTCTTCAGGTGTGGCGTCGATATGGATCTCTTTGGAACTGCCAGCGACCACATTGACCATCGAGAAATCGTATACCAGAGAATCTTCAATCAGTGGCTTGGACGCCCAGGGCGAAGCCGATTGAAAAACGCGTTGAAGAATTGTCCTCTGAGATTCGTCGCTCAAATTAGTCAGGAATTTATCCTGGATGGAGCGAATGGTTGTGCGAGTCGAGACTTCATGCCAAACACCCTTCCACGAATCCTTGGGTTCAAAGTTCTCATGATTTTGAAGAGCGATCTGAAGAGCTTCGAAAGCTGGGTGTGGAGGTGGGAACGGTGGAGAATCTGAGTTCAACAAAGCTGTAAAGAGCCGGCCTCCATCGGGGCGACAAAGTAATTGTATCCCCCGAAGTGCTGCATTTCGAACTTTTTCATCTGAATCACGAAGGCCTTGGATGAGTTCCTTTTCTACACCAGGTTTCATGACCCGAGCCAGTCCATACATAGCGGCTTCACGTGAATACCGAGATGGGCTTTTTGCGACATTGGCGAAAAAGGAGAGCGAATCTTCAGGGAAAACCCCCAAGACGAGCATCGTGACAATCTGTCGAGAGGTCCCCTCCTGAGTGTCCAGAAGTGGGGCGAGTTCTTTGAGCCAAATCGGATCTTTGTTGGCCCGAATGTATTCGACAGCTTGCCGAGATTTCTGAGAATTCGAAGAGAGAAGATCTTTTACGACTTGCGCTCGATCTTTGGTGATTTCAGGAGGCGAGTCCTGAGCTTCAACGGTCTGTATGCAGAGAATAGTGAAAACGATACTCAGCAGTATCGAAAAAATGTTAGACGACATCATGAAAAAATTGTCCGTTTTCTGCTTTTTGTATGAGACCTTCGCATGGCGTACGCGGGTCTCCTGATGCATGTGACTTTTCCAATCGATCAACGATCGTATTCAAGCCCTGTTGGTCAGCGTCCTTGAGCAGCCCACCTAAATGTGGCGGAAATCCGGTCCCCATAATCATGGCCAAATCAAGAATTCCCGCATCGGAGACAACGCCTTCCACAAGACAGCGGGAAGCTTCATCCACCATTGGATCAATCAGGGCATGAATGATTTGATCCGGGCTCTTTTTGGACATCCCCGTGATCGCCAGATGTGGAGGAATTTCGAGATCAGAATTCCATGTCACGCCGCCACCTTGATGACGATAAAATCCGGTACCACTCTTTTTACCCAACCAGCCCTTCTCAACCATGTCGTTCAGGAGAGAAGAGGCCTGATATCGAGATCCAAACGCTGCTTCCAGGGTTCTTTGGACTTCAAGGCCGACATCGAGTCCCACCTCATCCATGAGTTTAAAAGGTCCCATGGGCAACCCGTGTCGACGAGCCACTTTGTCGATTTCATGTCCCGGTATTCCGGTGAGCAGCAACCGACTTGCACCGAGGAGGTAAGGAACAAGGATTCGATTGACCACGAAGCCTGGCGAGTCTTTCGCGACCACCGGGTATTTGCCAAGCTTGCGGGCCAAAGCCAATGCTTTACCGACAGTTTCGGGAGAGGTCCACTCACCTGGAATCACTTCAACCAGAGGCATCATGGGCACAGGGTTAAAGAAATGAAGACCTACGACACGTTCAGCGATGGGACTGTCTTCCTGTATGCGAGTCACGCTCAGGGCAGAAGTATTGGTGGCGAAAATACAATTCTCGGGGAGACGGTCAGACAAATCTGCGAGAACAGATCTCTTCACATCGAGTCGTTCGACCACAGCTTCAAGAACGCAACCCGCAGAAGCGAGCCCCTCCAGATCTTTTCCATAGGTCAAGCGCGCAAGAGTTTCATCGCGCGTTTCTCTGCTCATCCGTTTTTTACGAAAGCGCTGTTGAATCTGTTGGCCAACAAACCGAAGGCCTCTTTCCAGTCCTTCTCGAGAGATATCTCGAAGGCGTACAGCAAGACCTTTCTGCAATGCGACACTCACGATCCCTGACCCCATAGTTCCGGCACCGAGAACGACCAGAGAATCGGAGGAGCCCCATGAACCAGACGGCTCACTGGGGTCGCCTCGTCGGGCTCTTTCTGAATTCTTGAAGATATGGACCAGGTTTTTAGAGATTTCGCCAGTCACCAGCTTTGAGATCTCACGAGCTTCTTTTTCAAGAGCTGGCACAAGGGATCCAGAGGATGCAAACAATGCGACTTCAAGTGCCCGCTCAGGAGCAGGTAACTTTCCACCTGTTTTTTTGCGGATCCCTTTCAAAGCTTCTTTTGCGACAAAGCTTCTGCCAAACGGTGTTCCGTCGACCAGTTTCGCCATCATGCCGGATCGCAACTTTTTGCGTCGTGAGTGACAGTTTTTTAATTGAGACTTGGATTCTTTGTCGATGATCTTCAAGGCCGTTTGACGAAATCCCTCAGGCGGGATCATGTAGTCCGCGACCCCTTTTTTCCATGCAGCTTTCGCAGGCATTCTTCCGCCGGTCAGGATCCATGTCAGAGCATTGCGCAAGCCGAGAAGCCGAGACATACGTACTGTTCCACCGAAGCCGGGCAGAATCCCTAAATTCACTTCCGGAAGACCAATCCTTGTTTCAGGAGAATTGACGACGATTCGTGAACTGCAACCCAGAGCAAGTTCCAAACCTCCACCAAGGCAGACTCCCTGGATGACACAGAAACTTGGAACCTGAAATCCTCCCAGAAGCCCAAAGAGATCCTGGATTTCTCGACACTGCCGATAGACCTCATCCGGATCTTTTGCGGATTCAATAATATCGAGATCAGCCCCGGAGCAAAAATATCCGTCTTTCGCACTGGATACGATGACGGCCTGAATTCCATCATGTTCCACGACTCTCGAAAGAGTTTGCTTCAAATCCTCCAAGACAGAAGTGGAAAGGATGTTGCCTGGGGAATCGGCATCCAAAATGAGATGGAGCCATCGTCCTTTCGGATCAGATTTGGGGATCGCTAAATTCCAGTCAGAGGACCGAACCAATTTCCATTGACTCATGATGAAATCCCCTCTAGTAAAACTGCCCCGCCTTGACCACCACCGATGCACATCGTGGCGATGCCATGTCCTCCGCCAGCCTGATGAAGCTTGCGGGCACAAGATAGAACAATCCGGGCTCCAGACGCTCCCACCGGATGGCCCAAGGCTATCGATCCACCCTCGGGGTTCAGTCGGTCCTCAGGAATTGCACCGGGGGTCTTTTTGAACCCGGCATCACGACTGTATGAGGGGCTTGCCAAGGCCTCTTGACAGGCCAAAACCTGTGCCGCAAACGCCTCGTTCAGCTCAACGCATTGGAGGTCCTGGACTTCTAATCCTGAACTGTTAAGGAGTCGTGCCATGGCATGAACAGGGCCGAGACCCATCCTCAAGGGGTCGCACCCTACAAAGGCACTCGATACGATTCTCGCCAGGGGTTCATACCCCAATGCTTTGGCTCGGGATTCTCGCATGACGAGGACCATTGCCGCACCGTCAGTGATCCCACATGAATTGGCGACGGTCACAGTCCCCATTTTACGATCAAAATAGGGTTTCATTCGCGCAACTTTATCGGGATCAATCGACTCTCGCGGCCCAATGTCTTCTGAAATGTACTGATCCATATGAGGAGGAATCGCCAGAGGGGAAATCTCTTTTTGGATTTCAGTTTTCGAAGCAATCGCACGGCGGTGACTTTCAATGCTCATTTGATCTTGTGCTTGACGAGAAATATTCCATTCTCGAGCCAAGCGCTCGGCGGTATCCCCCATCATTTCACCACTAAAAGGATCCTTGAGGCCTTCCAGCAAGCCAATTCGAGGCTTTAAATCAGCCCATCGGAATTTCAGCCAACCACTCAGCTTTTCGGAGAAGGATCGAGCCCTTGAGAGCGAAGACAACTTGAATCCAAAACTGGTCGGAAACAGCAGTGGGATTCGACTCATCGATTCAGCACCACCAGCAAGAATCACCGCGTTTTCGTCACGAGCGACCCGAAGCTCAGCACTCACGATCGCCTGCATGCCACTGGCGCAGTTTCTGGCGACAGTGTGGGCCGGGCTTTCTGTCGGAAGACCCGCTCTCAGGCTGACAACTCTGGCGGGGTTGGCCCGATCTGGAGGTTGGGCACAGCACCCCAGAATCAACTCGGAGACGGTCGATGCGTCGACCCCTGAGACGTCCACAAGCTCCCGCGTGCAGGACGTTGCCAGGACGTCAACGGGGACTTCACGGAATTCTTCCCCAGCACGAACAAATGGTGTTCTTCGTCCGGCAACAATGACCACAGAATCTTTCAAGGGTTCGCCTTTCCCCTAGCGAATCTGAACGTACCTACCGTTATTTTCAGCAGCCAACTTTTTAAGGAATTCCTCTTCTGCGTCTATAAACCCGAGAGTGAAGATCCGGATTCCCCTTAAATGGTTCACCGCACGAGTTTCAGCAAGGATGCGCCGCATCAGTTCGGGAGCATCGGGAGGCAGATCTGCCCCACGACTTCCCATGTGAGTTGGAGCTCCGTCCGTGACGAGGTAAATCGTATCGAGAGTCGGATCGCTGAGTGCAATATTGAGTGCTTCGTCAGTCACCGTGATTCCCGAAGCCTTTAAGGAATCGACAAATTGGACCGCTGAGGACCGATTCTTTTTATCGGCCTGCTTCAGGAGCGGGCTCCACGGCTGAACTTCCGTAGAATAAGCGATCACTGTGAACCTTTTATTTTCACCCAGGCCTTCGATCGCTTTTTTCAACTCTGTTCGAGCTCGAAGGATTCTTCTTCGGGATTCCATCATTTCGGAGATTCTCTCCTCAACGCTTTTCCCAACACCCGTAGAGCGACTGATTCGCTCCATCTGCTCTTCACTGGGAGGATCGGTTGCCATCATGGAACCCGAAACATCGATGATGAACGCAATGTTGCGACCTGTGATGTCCAATCCAAAAAGCCCTGTCCCCGTCGTTTTAACTTCAACCCGGTCAAGGTCTACTTTTTCAGGGTCTAAATCTTCTTGATGAGCAGAGACCCACGATTTGTAGGCTCCAGAGTCATGCAGAGAAACACCCGTTAAACGATGCAGTGCATCTCTACAGGCAAGCCATGCTCTGTCTTTCGCCATCTTTTCAAGTTCATCACGCCCACCCTTTGCGGCTCTCTCGCGCGTCTTTTGATCTTCCCAGCGCTTCATTCCACTAATAAGGGGCTCAATTGCCAAAATCTGTTTGCTTTTACCGAGCACGTTGGCAGAGGCGATGATCACTTGAGGTGCTTTGTCATGGAGAGCACTGATTGCGAGGGTAATTGTGTCAGAAGACGCTGAAAGAAGTGATGCATGGAGTGCCAATGTTCTGGCCGGCCACTCCGGATGCTTCTTGATGATCTTTTTAAGTTCCTTGTCGAGCAAGGGGCCAGGAATTGTGGCCAGGTTTCGTGCCCCAGCAAGAAAGACTCGATAACGGTCTACACTATACCAATCCCCTTCGGGAGCGGATTCTGCATCTGCCACTGCGTCGACGATTGGCCGAACAGCATTTCCTTTTTTCTCTTCAGCCAGCTGTTTCATTCTTTCTTGAATCTGAGCGACGTTTCGCTCTTTCACAGCTTGTTGAAGACCCCGGTCAGTGTGGGCCGCATGAATATTCCCAGGTATCAAGAGGATCAAGCAGGTAAAAAGCTTCAGCAATCGATGGCCTCCCGAATCGCCTGAATCGCTTCATCGACTTTCAAGCGTGTTTGTTTCATAGAATCTCTCTCTCTTAATGTCACCGTCTCTTCAGACAGCGTTTCGCCATCGACGGTCAGGCAGAAAGGGGTTCCTGCTTCATCCATTCGACGATAGCGACGACCGACAGCACCTTTGACATCATAGAAAACGGGAAAATGCCTTTTCAGTTCCCCATAGATTTCTTGGCCTTTTTCGGGCATCCCGTCCTTTTTGACCAAAGGCAGGACAGCAGCTTTCATGGGAGCAAGCCTGGGATGGAACTTCAAAACCACTCGGGATTGCATTTCTCCCTTGTCATCTGGAGCAGAATCTTCGGTGTAGGCTTCACAAAGAAATGCGAGAGTGGCGCGATCAGCGCCTGCAGAAGGCTCGATGACATGCGGAACAAATCGATCATTGGTCACGGGGTCCCGGTAACTGAGATCACGCCCACTGCCTTTCCAGCGCGGCTTTCCAGATTCGTCTTTTTCGACTTCGAGTGGACTTGAATTAGGGTCCAACTTGCCTTCCATGTGACTTCGCAAGTCAAAATCCCCGCGATGGGCGATTCCTTCAAGTTCTCCAAATTCGCCAGGCGGAAGAAATGGGAAGGCGTACTCGATGTCCGCTGTTCCGGTGGAGTAATGACTGAGTTCGTCTTCATGATGTTCGCGAAGGATCAGATTCTCTGCGGAAAGTCCATGCTTGAGATACCAAGCCATTCGACGGTCACGCCAAAACTTGTACCAGTCCTGTGAAGTGTCTGGATGACAGAAGAATTCCACCTCCATCTGCTCGAACTCGCGAACTCTGAAGGTGAAGTTTCTGGGAGTGATTTCATTTCTGAAACTTTTCCCCACCTGGGCGATACCAAAGGGGATCTTCACTCGCGATGAGTCGACGACATTTTTGAAATTAACGAAGATGCCTTGAGCGGTCTCAGGACGCAAAAATGCCATACTGTCTTCGTTACTCAAGGCCCCCATTTGAGTCTTGAACATGAGATTGAATTCTCGCGGTTCAGTCAGAGTTCCGACTTCTTTGGCGTCGGGCCCCAGAACCATTTCCAATTCTGAAACCTGATCGAGGCTGCCAGCAGGACCATCCCATGAGATTTGATCCCGATCTTTGGCACGTAATCCAAAGACCTTTTGCGCTCTTGCAGTAAATGCCTCGTCTTCTTCTTCCGGGTCAGAAAGAGCGGTGACGAAGACTTTTCGATCTCTGTATTCAGCCCAGCGGCCTCGGACCTGGTCATGACGATAGCGCTTCTTCGTCTCACGACAGTCGACCATCATGTCGTGGAACAAGTCGTGATGGCCGGAACATTTCCACACTTGGGGATGCATGATGATCGAGCAGTCGAGACCGGTCATTTCAAAACTGCTGCTAGCACCAGGAAGAACCCCAAGGTCGTTATGATGGGTGACCATATCTTGCCACCATGCATCTTTAACGTTTCGCTTGAGTTCAACGCCCAGGGGACCGTAGTCCCAGCAGCCGTTCATCCCCCCGTAAATCTCACTGGATTGAAAGATGAATCCGCGTCTTTTGGACAGTGAAACTATTTTTTGCATGACGCTGGTGTCTTTGTCGCTCAAAAAAGGCCTCCTTGATGAAGGATCGGACTCGGGTGCTGAATCGCTGTATTCAGGTAACAGATTGGAACTGGCTCCCATCCTAGGAAGTTCGGCACCGATCCGCAAGATGACCCGAACCGTTGACTCAGAGGGTGAGATTCCCTATACCTCAGGTCCTGAGGAGGCCCGATGAGTGTTCTGACAGAAGAGCGACTGATTCAATTCATGAAAGAGACGGTCCAGTTACAGGGCATCTGCCTCGATCAACTGATTTCTGCCGGCACCAGACCCGTAGATGAGCACCTGTATGCCAGATATTGCGCATTTATCGAATCTATTGCTGCAGAGAAATCCAGAGAGCCGATTCTTCGAGAAGAAGTCTGGAATTGGATCTGGAATCCGTCTGAGGGCATGAACTACATCCAAATGTATGGGCGCCTCGCCTGGATCAACATGCAGCTGCTCGATCTTCTCTAGAGCCTACATCCGTTCCAAGGGTTGAATGCAAAGACGCTTCAAGCCGGAGCCGAGGGTCGATTTCAGGGCTCGAATCAGTGACAAGCGGTGCCCACTCAGCTCCAGATCCTCGGAGATCACCCTGTGACGCGCGTAGTAGCTATTGAAGTCACTCGCGAGGTCAAGGAGGTATTGGGAGAGCTGTGAAGGCTCAGCAGTACGTGCCGCCTTGTCTGTCACTTCTGGATACCGAAGCAGCCGCTTCAGCAACACCATCTCCTCGTTTTCAAGAAGACCTGATCCATCCCCTTCTGAAAGGCCCTGATCCTTTGCTTTGCGAAGAATACTTGCGAAGCGAACGTGCGTATATTGGAGATAAGGTCCTGTTTCTCCGTCAAAGCTGAGAATCTTCTCCAGATCAAAATTGACGTCTTTACGACGAGCGGCCTTCATATCACTGAAGATCACCGCCCCCATACCGACGGCTTCTGCGATCTGATGCAGCTCCTCGTCGCCAATTTGAGGGTTCTTCTCGCGAACAGTATCTGCCGCAAGCTGGACTGCCTGATCAAGGACCTCATGAAGCAGAACGACCTGACCTCCGCGAGTTTTGCCCTTTTTCCATTCGCCATCGACATTCAGCCGCATGACGCCAAATTCTGCATGCTCGAGTTGGTCAGCCCATTCGTAGCCGAGCTTTTTCAAGACACCAAAAACTTGGCGGAAATGGAGGCCTTGACCTGCGTCGACCACATACAGGCAACGATCAAATTGGACCATGTCATGACGTGCAATGGCACTGGCGAGGTCTCTGGTACCGTAAAGCGTGGCCCCGTCTTTTTTGCGGATCAACATCGGTGGAATGTCGTCACCGAGGCTCACCACTTCGGCTCCATCACTTTCAACCAGCAGTTCCTGAGTCTGAAGTTGATCGATCACTCCTTGCATGGCGTCTTCGTAAAAAGACTCTCCAATGACCTGATCAAATTGAACTCCCAAGCGCGAGTACACCTTCTCGAAGAGTGCCATCGACACTTCACGAATCGTTTCCCAGCGTTCTCGTGCCAGTGAATCACCGTTTTCGAGCTTTCTGAACCATTCCCGAGCGGATTCATCCAGCTCGGGGTTGTCACGGGCGTCGTTGGAAAATTTCACATAGAGAGCATTGAGGTCACTGACCGGATCTTCACGGTCTCTCAAATTCGGTGCGTCCAGATTGTCGACATCGACATACAGATCCCAGGCGGCGAGCAGCTTGCCAAAACCGGTTCCCCAGTCTCCGAGGTGATTCCAGCGAACCACTTCATATCCTGCGGAGTGAAAGATATTGGCCATCGCCTGACCAAGCATCGTTGATCGCAAATGATGAACTGCCAGATGCTTGGCAATATTGGGAGAGGAGTACTCGACGATGACGGTCTTTCCTGAGCCTGAAGCAGTGGAACCCCAGTGGTCACCCAGTTCGCCAATCATTTTGAGGACTTCGCTGGAAAAAAGATCTCTGCGGACGCGGAAATTGAGATAAGGCCCAGTCGCCGTCACTCCGTCGAGCCAATCGAGGTCCCAGTCACGGCTTGCGAGGTCATTTGCCACTTCTACCGGTGACTTTTTCAACATTTTGCTGATGGGGAAACAGGCGAGTGCCAAGTCGCCGAGGGAAGAGTCGGGAGGATCTGCCAGATCAAGGGCGCTTCCTGACAGGTCCTGATCAAGGAATTGACCGATCCGCGTAATGATCTGCTGTGTGAAATGACGCATTTCTGCGACTCCATCCTGAAAAGTGGGCCTCGTCTAGACCGGTCTGTCATTTTATAGTGATAAAGCACCGGGGACAAAGCGCTCCGGTCACCAGTTCAGACTCTTTTTCGAAAACGGAGTAAATGATGTTCCCGAAAACCAACACGGATGAAAGTACCGGATTCTTGGCAAATAGCGTCACAACTTCCAGAATCTTCATTCTGGCCCTCGCTTTTGGACTCTTCTCGGCCTTTGCCTGGATCACTGAAATCCCATCACCTTTGGCGGCCAACAGGGTCCTGGAGGCGCAATCCGGACCAAAATGGAAAGAGCAAGTCGCTGGAGTCATTCCTACAGAATTTGGGGAACTCCTCACGGTCAACGGAACAGCAGGGAATTACTCTCTGGTTTTCCGCGATAACGACAAGATTCTGAGAATCGTCGACCTCCGTGGCGGAAAAATCCCCAACAGATCCCTCGTTATTCAGCGCAAGTAGTGCATTTGGGTGACTGCAACGATAGCCTGTGCCTATACCGATCAGGGGAACCATGGAACAAATCCAAAGATTGAAATCGATTGTCGATCAACTTCGTTCCCCTGGAGGCTGTCCTTGGGATTTGGAACAAACTCGGGAGAGTCTGCGTCCGTTTCTTCTGGAAGAAGCCCATGAGGTCGCGGAAGCGATTGTTACCGGAGATTCCCAAGAAATTTGCGAAGAGTTGGGAGACCTGCTCATGAATATTTTCCTGCAGGCGAGAATCGCTGAGGAAAACTCGCAATTCACCTTGGAAGAGATCGCTTCAGGGATCTCCGACAAGCTGGTTCGCAGGCATCCCCATGTTTTTGGTGAAGCCACAGCCGCTGATCCTCAAGCGGTAAGGGAACAATGGGAGAAAATCAAACGCGAGGAGAAGGCGACAACAGAAGAACGCTCGACGATCCGGCCTCTCCCCGCATCTCTCCCGGCACTCGCCAGAGCCGACAGAATCGGCAAAATGGTGGCCGAAGTCGGCTTTGACTGGCCAAACGCTGATGGAGCCATGCAGAAGGTGGAAGAGGAAATCAGAGAACTCTCTGAAGCGATCACACAGAGTCACCTCGACGCGATCGAGCACGAAATCGGAGATCTTCTTTTTGCAGTTTCCAGCGTCGCCCGCAAGCTTGGTCTCGACCCTGAAGTGGCCCTGAATAAATCCCTCACACGGTTCGAGGGCCGATTCCGGCATGTTGACGCCCAGCTTGGAGATCGCTCCAAAGCCTCACTGGAGGAACTGGAATCATGGTATCAAAAAGGAAAGATCGCTGAAGAATCAGGTCAGGAGTCCGAGTCTTGAGTTCCCAATTTGAAAACATTTCCACTGTTCGTGATCGTATGAAAGAAGGCCTGTCCGAAAGAATCATCGGCCAAGAGGTCGTGATTGATCAGGTACTCGTCTCATTACTCGCGGGTGGACACATTCTGGTTCTCGGTGTTCCGGGACTTGCTAAAACTCTCTTGGTGCGATCGATCTCTGAGTTGCTGCAGCTGGATTTCAATCGAATACAGTTCACCCCGGATCTCATGCCTCAGGATATCACCGGGTCGACCCTTCTCGACAAAAGTGGTGAATCCGGATCCCGCGAGTTTTCTTTTGTTCCTGGACCGTTGTTTGCAAATATGGTTCTCGGAGATGAAATCAATCGAACTCCTCCCAAGACTCAAGCGGCCATGTTGGAAGCGATGGAAGAAGGATTCGTCACGGTCATGGGTCGGCGTCATAAACTCCCGGATCCGTTCTTTGTGATGGCGACACAAAACCCATTGGAGCAAGAGGGAACTTACCCGTTGCCCTTCACCCAAATGGATCGATTTACATTCCAGGTTTTGATGGATTATCCGCAAGCGGATGAGGAACTCGACGTGGTTTCTGCCACCACTTCTCGAATCGAAACTCCTTTGGAATCGGTGGTTTCCGCGGAATGGCTCGGGGAGGCTCTCGCCGAAGTCGTAAAGGTGGATATCCCTGAATTCCAGATTCAGAGAGCGACTCGGATGGTCAGAGCCACACGTCCCGGTGAAGAGGGGATTCCTGAATCCACGAATGAGCTTCTCTCCCACGGTGCGGGTCCTCGGGGAGTTCAGGCAATTCTGACGACAGCCCGATCCAGAGCCGCTTTGGCGGAACGTGACCAGGTGACGGATGAAGATCTCGATGCGGTCATTTTCCCTGCATTGCGTCACCGTTTGGGTCTTAGTGTTCATGCAGAGGCTGAGGGCATGGACCCGGATCAAGTTCTCCGGAAAATTCTGGAGGACAGTGGAGACTTCAGCGCATCCGGCTCAGAGTCTTCTGAGAAAGCACCAGGTCTATGGAAAAGCTGGTTGGGGAAGTTGGCTGACACGACCCCCCCATTTCGATCTGAAGTTTAATCGATGCCTGACGGGTCTGAGAGGTTCGTGAATCTCTTTAGGACTTTTCTTGGCTGACAATGAATCCGATGACATCGCGCGCGCTATTCTCGTCATAACCATAGCGAGTTTCCATGAATGACAAGGTGTCGCGAATCGAACTCAATTCAATGTCGGACATGGCTTCTTCGTCACTCGAAAAGTATTTGAGAAGATTCAAAAGAGATTCTCTGATTTCTGTTTTCCGGGAATCCCAAAAGTTATGTTTCAGATCGTTGTAGATTTCGGGGAAAACTTTGAAGTAGTCGAGGTCCTTGTCACGATTTTCTGTGGCGTATGCACCAATCCTGCTGAGAAGGCTTGATCTGAAATCCTTGCCACTCTCCTTGACGTTGAGTTTGGACTCGATCTCTGACATGAACTCTTCAGACGGTTGGATCGATTCTCTGGCTGAACCCGAGTTCAGGTTTTCGCCCAGTTCGCTGGCTTTCACATGCAGGAAATAGTCGCGGAAGATTCGGTCGAATTCGCCTTCTTCAACAAATGACAGGCAATCGAAGACTTCTCTGCGAACGATATTCAGGTAGTGATTGCGGACATCTGAAATGAATTGCCTGCAATCGTGGAATCCATTGTCGACCGCAAGACGCAGGAAATCATGAACACTGCTGTCTCGAATGAAGGAATCCAATTCTTCCAAAATCGACAACGGAGACAGTGAATTCCAGGTTTCATTTTCCGCAGCAGCAGCGATCAGGGTGAGCATCTCTCTGGGAGAGGCTCCTCTTCGGCCTTCATATTCGCTGCCGTAGATCCCCTCGAACTCCCCTTCGGTGCCCTCATGTTCTTCTCTGAGGCTTCTGACGCTCTGTGAAAGGAGTTTCCGCTCTTCCTCCTTCAGTCCGATAGGAGTTTCGCCGTGATCGTACAGGAGAGCCTTCTGGAGGGGCGTGAGACGAGCCACGATCGGTGCCAGTTCCGGGCTGTGATTTTTAGGGCTAGGTCTCTTGAGACGCGTCAGCACCACCCACAGAGCCGCCATTTCAGCCGTATGTGGAGCGACAGACCCCCCTGCTGAATGACGATCGATCTGACGGGTGTAAAGGGCCGCTTCACGCGAATATTGAAGGAGATAGGGAACCCTGACGAGCGCGAGTCTTCCTTTAAAGGAAGAGAAGTCAGGCGTCCGCTTGAACATATTGAGTTGTTTCTCGTTCGCACTTCCAGAGAGAACGAGATCCAAATGCGCCCGGAAATTAGGCAGCTGAATCGTCCCCTTCTCAGATGTCGTCAACAGGTATTTATTGGTTTCAGGGGGGCGTTTGAGGAAATCTGAATACTCACACAGGCCCCGATTTGCCGCGATCAGATCGCCATCGACCTCATACAATGGAAGACCATGCAGGATGGTCGGCAGTGCATCTCCATTAAATCCGATCGGCCGAACCTGAGCATCGATATTGCCCTGAGGTTCAATCGAGATGCATCCCAGACGATATTTCTTTGAGTGGAAAAATCTTTCTACCTGAACATGACGCATCACTTCGAGCCAGTCACCCTGGTGTGCCCCGAGTAATGCCTCGTAGATCCACTTGCTTTTCTGACTGAGGTCAAACTCAAACACCCAATCGTAATTGAAATTTTCCATCTTGGAAATTTCCGGGTGAAGGGTCAACGCATGCTCGACAAGTTCTCTGCGCTCGTCTCTTGGGATCAAGAGCAGTGGCGAATCTTTTAACTCACAGCGAATAATCGCACCGATGTCTTTGGCATCGAGAAACGCATAGGATCCGGAGTTCTCCGGCTCGTCCTCCTCGAATCCGATCCGACCCGTCTCAACGGTCTTCTCTGGGAAGATCCAATTGAAGCGATACAGAGCCCCCTCTGGAACAATGCTGTACTGATGCATCGCCTCCATGATGGAGTTGATCGTCGTCGATTTCGCAGATCCATTGGGACCATGCAGAAGAAGGAGGCGATCGCCTTTGCCGCTTCTCGCAAACTGACGCAGTTTCATGTAAATGGAATTCTGAACCCGTTCCTGACCCACCAGGTTTTCCGACAAATCCCCGTGTTCAAGATCGAAGAGTTTCCAGCGTCGATCCATGGTTCCTACGCGATGAACATCCTCTGTCCCGTAGTGCTCAAAGACATCGAGAATGTATCGGGGTGAATTTCTGAGGTATGGATATGGATTCGCAAGGAAGTCATCCAGGAAGTTGGAAAAACTGCGAATTCGTTGGCGGGCTTCAAAGCGGTCGATGGAAGTCGAACGGAACTTTTTAATGAAGTCCTGATGATCCATGTCGGTATCCCCCCAGAAATCGTGGCCATGAGAAGCATACACGATTTCGACGAATTCGTCATAGGGAGTTGACCGAGAGGCCCCTCAAATCACTTATATGCAGGAATACCGGTAATCTCATGACCGAGGATCAACGAATGAATGTCGTGGGTACCTTCATACGTTTTCACCGACTCAAGATTCAGCATATGACGGCCGACAGGGTACTCGTGAGTGACACCATTGGCTCCCAGAAGGTCTCTTGCACTTCGAGCGATCTCCAGGGCCCAGTGAACATTGTTCCGTTTGGCCATGGAGACATGCTGAGCCGTCATTTTTCCAGACTCTTTGAGCTGCGAAAGCCTCAGATTCAGGAGTTGGGCCTTGGTGATCTCTGAATACATTTCTGCGAGCTTCTGCTGAACCAACTGGAAGCTGGCGATGGGCTTGTCGAACTGAATACGACTCAGAGAGTATTTCTTAGCCGCATCGAAGCAAGCCATGGCAGCTCCAGTGGCTCCCCAAGCGATGCCATACCGGGCTTGAGTCAGGCATGAAAGAGGACCGCCCAGACCATTCGCCTCCGGAAGGATATTCGTTTTCGGAATGCGGCAGTCTTGGAAATGAAGCTCGCTGGTGATCGAAGCTCTGAGTGAGAACTTCTTCTCCTGCTTTGTCGTGCTAAAGCCTTCGGTCCCTTTTTCAACCAGGAATCCCCTGATTCGGCCATCCAGTTTTGCCCAGACCACGGCAACGTCTGCAACACACCCGTTGGTGATCCACATTTTGTTGCCATTGAGAATGTAGCTGTCCCCGTCTTCGACCGCATGAGTGATCATGCCACTGGGATTGGATCCGTAATCCGGCTCAGTTAAGCCAAAGCATCCAATCATTCGTCCAGCAGCCAGCTCAGGAAGAAACTTGTTTTTTTGCTCTTCGGATCCATAGCGATGGATGGGATACATCACCAATCCACCTTGCACGCTGACGAAGGATCGAAGCCCGCTATCACCACGCTCCAGCTCTTGCATGATGAGTCCATAGGCCGTGTTGTCGAGCCCGGCGCACTCGTAACCTTCAAGGTTGGCTCCGAGAAGACCCAACTCTCCAAGAACAGGAATCACCTGATTTGGAAACCGGTCTTCCATGAAGCAGTCATCGATAACGTCGATGATGTGGTCGTCAACAAAGTCACGGACAGTATCCCTGATCAGACGTTGCTCTTCGGTAAACACGTCATCGAGGATGTAAAAATCTGCGCCTTCGAACTTGTCCATGGGTCCTCCATTAGAGAAATCATCATCACCAACAAGGTCATCGTACCGATTTTGGAGCCTTGTTGAATAAAATCACCGTTCCTGAAATACGGATTTGTCGGCAATTCCGGACGTATGGATTCCGTAGAAATCGAAACATCTGGCGAGGAAGGGATTCTGGGGACGGTATGAGCAGACGACACGGAAAACGAGCGCTAAAAAAACAGGCCGATATCCGAAGATATCGACCTGGTATTTAAGTGACCCCAAGGGGATTCGAACCCCTGTTCTCAGGATGAAAACCTGATGTCCTAGA
>NZJA01000026.1 GCA_002691835.1 Planctomycetota bacterium | reverse complement strand
GGGCATTCTCTTAATATGATACTGCTGAAAACCAACACCGTCCCCCCGCAGAAGCATTTTCTGCTGAAGAGCCGATTCCTTCACGTATTCACGAATCTTTGATCGACCATCATTGTCGGCATTTATTGCCAGAACGACGACACCCTGATCTCTGTACTCTTTCTGAATCTTGCTGAGGTGCGGAGACTCCGCACGACAGATCCCTCACGAGTAGCCCCAGAAAGCCAACAGTACCGTCTTTCCCTGATAGTCGCTGAGCTTGACCTCATCGCCATCTAGGTCTTCCAAGGTGAAATCCGGGGCAGCCTTGCCGAGAAGCTTCTTTGCTCTCTCGTCAGGGTCCAATGGCTGAGACGCCATCTCTCGAATTTCCTTGAGCATACCCTCGACATCATCGACGACGTCACCAAGAGGCCCTTTTGCATAATCCTTACGATCCTTGTTGAACATTTCTTCGGCTAACTCAACCGCTTTCAGAGACATTCCCTTACGAAGGACCGAAACAACCGGCTTGAGAAATTCAAAGCCTCTCTGAACTTCCTTGCCTTCTTCCTCTTCAAGAATCGCCACTTCCCCACGAACAAGATGAAGCTCTCGCCTGGGAGACTCTTCACCCCCCCGCGTCGTCTGTGCAGACCAATGAGCCTCTGTCAGAGCCCCCTTCTCGTCGTAGAGAAGTTCTTCTTCGAGGGATGTCAGCACCAAGGGTTTTTTACCCCCTCGGATTTCAAGTTTCTCAACATTCAGGGTTCCTTTGAGACCAAAGCCGCTCTCGACAGAGACATCCGTCCGGACGACCGGCAGATTCCGGCGAATACCGACGGCATTTCCATCAGCCCAGCCTTCTCCCGACTGTGCCGAGACCGCTGCATGGATGGCAATCAGAGCTTGAGTTACTCCTGGAGAAAGGGGATCAAAAAGCTCAGGGCGAGGCTTCCCTCTTTTATAGAGTCTTAATGAACCCAGTGGAAATCCTCCGGGATAGGTTCCATTTTCCTCGTCGATCGCACGCCAGATCCAGCGAGTTCCTTCGGGTGTTTCCACTTGATAGATCGTCACGCTGTAACTGGAACGGTCTTCACCTTGGACCTCGACGACTTGCCAGGTAGCAGAAGCGACAGGGCTTTCTTCTGCCGCATAACCGGACTCTGTAAAAAGAGGAGCCAAAAGCAAGGCGCAGAGGAAAAGCAGGCCGCTATTTCGCAGAAGACCCGAATCGGAAATCATGAAACGCCCTTTCGCCAAGGTTTGTTCAGAGCTCTGAAGACAGCTTCAGAGGTGAATTCCCTCGGACTCGGCAAATATGACACTATCTACCGGAATTTATGACTCCTTGAAAGTATCCGATCCCCAAACCGTGGCAACCGGCCAATTTGGAGCGTTTTCTGCTCAAAAGTGACCTTCTTTCAAGCTGTAAATCAATACTGGTGAAAGATCCCGGGATGTCGTATTCTGGATATAGGTCTCCAGAAGTGCTGGGTGCCTTTTGCGCTCGGGGTGGGGAACGGGTCTCGATCCACTCCCCCTTCAATTGCTGGTGACCTCAACTGAAAGCAGGTCCTTCGATGAACCTTCGCTCAATGACCGTGTTGTTTCTGCTCATGGCTGGATTGCTGATCGGTGGATTCCCCACCACGCAAGCTGCAGATGACGGCTTCCGCAAACCCCTCGACCTTCCGTCGGGTGGATCTGCAGTAGATGACGAAGAAGAAGACTCTCCAGAAAGCATCAATTTCTACGGGGGGGAATTTGAAGGCGATACGTTTGTCTTTGTCGTTCCTGCCTATGGCTTTTGTGGTGAGACCGACATCTTTGACAATATTCGCCAAGAAGTGAGTGGAACTCTGAACCAGTTGTCTGCTGCGGTGGATTTCTCTGTCGTCGCCTACAACTCACAAACTTACATCTGGAGGCCTGACTGCTGCAGCGCAAATTCAGGAAACAAAGCCTCCGCCCAAGCTTGGCTCGGTGGCCTGACCCCGATTGAAAATCACTGCTTGCTCGATGCGGCTCTGGTTGCCATGGGCTTGGCACAGCAGTCTGCAGGAAACCACAAGCAAGTCATCATTTGTGGAGCACGTGAGCCATACTGCAACGGTTCCAGTGGAGGCAGCTATGCTGATCAGTGCCTCGACTCCATCACTGCTGCCAACTTTGAAAACCTTCCGATTCACACGATTTACTTCACCAGTGCCTTCTACTCGGGCGAAGAATCCTTCTACGTGAATCTCTCTGCCATGAATGGTGGAAACTTCCGTCAGGTCGATTACTAAACCCTGACTCAACACTAAAAAAGCCCCGCAGGCCGATCGCCTGCGGGGCTTTTTCTGTTTCAGGACCGATACTCTAAAAAGGGGCGAGGTTAAAAAGGGGCAAAGTTAAAGGGGCAAAGTTAAGGAGACGCCGATATGAAGGGGCTTCCTCGACTCGCAACCTCGATTCGCAACCTCGACTCGCGACCTCCATACTCGTGATCTCCATACTCGAAAATCAGGCTTGCTCAGCGACCCGACGACAAGCTCGGCTATCGGGCTTCCGCTGACAGGGCCGACGGATCTCCCGAAACGACTATCGCACCTTCAAGCAGATCACGAGAAAGAAGGGTGTCAAAATCGCCTGCAGGATGACCATCCTCACCAGGACTTGCGTCGGCGACCAATGGTGCTTCTGCATGAAGTGATCATGGAGCGGACAAGTCACTTTGATCAGACTCAGCTTGAAGAACCGTAGAAGAAGTAACTTGGCCAGGCCCGTACCACCATTGGCAATAATCAGAAAGGCCACGAAAACAAAGAGCACCGGGTTCCCAGTCTCCAATGAAAATATCCCCAGCAACAATCCCAATGGCCGCGAACCGGCATCCCCCATCAGTAGTTGGGAAGGGTGGGCATTAAACCAGAGATATGCCATCAGAGCCCCAAGAGAAGTGGTGACAAGGATCGCCCAACTGGCGCCCATTTCGTTGAAAGGAACCAACAGATATCGGGCAGATTCAACATGCCCTACGACTCCATAGAGCACTCCAGCCAGAGCGATGAAAGCTACGGCAAGCAGGCTTCCCGAAAGACCATCCACTCCATCCGTACAGTTAGTCGTATTGATGGAAACAAACAACAAAAATGTTGCCAGGAGCCAGTAGATCCAATCCTGAATAAGGAAAGGTGCCAACATCCCCATCGTTCCATCGAGGGCGGCTTCAGCACCCATTTTGGGAGCATAGAGGGGCCACCAAACTTGAATGTGAGATTCACCACGAATCAGAGCCCAGGCGACGACTCCGGAAATCAGAAGGTCGATACTGCCCTTCTTGATCTCCCCCCAGGATGCATGGCTGCCATCGTCGAGAAAGCCCGCCAGCATGGCGAGGAAGACCATGACAAAGATCACTCCGATATAGGGATCCCAGGGCACCGCCAGCAGGCTGACGATCAGAAGAACCGGAATGAAGAGGACCCCTGCACCCGTCGGCTTGCCCTTTGAGGCCTCTCCCTGTGCTGCGAATTCCTTGCCCCGATCACAGGGTAACAGGGACCTGCGCGAGCTCAGGATCCAAAAGGTCATCAATGCTGAAAGAAGAGCCCCAATAGAGGCAAGAACGAGATGTGATTGAAGCAATCGGAGAGGCCCCCAGAGTTCCCGGAAGTTCTCCCCCAACCAATACAGCAATGTGTTGTCCCCCCACCGAAACAGTTGCGACATGCCTCAGGGAGAGGCCTGCTCGGATCATTACAGAGTATCCCTCAATCGGGAAATCTGAAAGGGAGGACTCGGGTGAATATGTCCCGCCCGAAGGAGGAACCCATCTCCCTATTGATCAGCCGGCTTCTTCAATTCTTCGAGAGCCTTTTTGCGAGATTCGTCAAACTCTTTGCGGCGGCTGTCTTCCACTCGACGGGTGCGGATCGCCATGCCGTAGGGCTTATTGTAGGGTTTCTCAAGAAGGTCTCCTGACTCGCACTTCTTGAGGGCCGCATCCAGATAGATCGTTCGATCCATGTTTTGTCCCCAAATATCGTCATCAAGAGAACCGTGATAGGCGACTTTCCCTTTATGAATCACCACATATGTCGGGCTGTGCTTGACCCCCAATGATTCGGCAAGCTGGCCTTCCTGGTCGAGCAGGAAGCGATGCTTGAGGGAATACTTCTCAGCCCAGTCACGCCATCTCTGAGGATGCGCAAAAAAGGAAGAATCGACACTGATCCATTCGATTCCGGCTTTTCCCCACCGATTGATCAGTGGCTGAACTCGCTTCTGAATGTAAAGCCGCTGAGCAAACCGACAGCTCGGAAGAGTAAACTCAAGCACGAGGGTCTGATCACTCTCCTCGGAGAAGTCGACCGTCTTTCCATCGATGTCCGTGATCTCCATTGAAGGAACAGGTTTCCCGATCATCTTCTCAGGAGCGACCTCTGTGTAGACAGAAGCCTGCTCCTCGGAAGGTGCTTCCTGAAGGGGCGAAAACAGCGCCAGAACGGAAATGAGCAAGGGATGGATCATCTTGAAACTCCTCCAGTTGAAAATCTCAGCCCCCCAAGCTTTGGGGACTTTTTCGGACCCAACGCCCCGTCAGGGGTGAGTTCAACGTTACCTCCAAGAATACCATCGATCCTTTGAATCTGCCCTATACCCAGAATTGGCTGACCTGATTTACGAATCCTGACAGCACTATGGTACCATTCTGAAGAATTCTTGATCGATATGCTGATAATGTTGCAGCGAACATTGGCCGCCCTTTGGTCTTTAATGGCCTTTGCCCGTTGCCCACAGATCGAGGCATTAAAAAGTCGTTCGCAGTTCCGGCAGGATTCTCTGTCCGGACAGGAAAGGAATGAGATTCGATGTCCTTCGCAGATAAGGCTTTCGCAGACAAGGCTGAGAAAACCGCGAGCCGTTTCGGCCTCCTTTTTGTCATTCTTAGCGGAGCACTATTGCTTTGCGGAGTTCTTTTGCCGACCTCACTCCCTGCCCAGACTGACAGTCCCGATGGGTCAAAGGTCGAAAAGACCCCACCCACTGAAGTATCCGTGGACACGACAGAAGAAGCAGCAGCTTTAGCGAAGACCGTCAGAGATCGCTTGGCATCGATTCCAGATCCCAGAACTCTCAAACGGGAAGATCTCGCTGCGGTTTTCGTGACGCTTGATGAAGGCATCGACGCTGGACGGGACTATGTCCTCCGATTCAAAACAGACACTGCGGAATTTTCGCGAGTTTCTGTCGATTTGGGACGTCTCCTGATTCTCAATGTCGATCGACATGTGGGGCTGATCGCTCGGGCTGCAAAAGAATCTGGAGCCGCCCTCACTCTCGACCAGCGCTTAGCGGAACAGGTCTTTTACCTTGAGGAAGTTATCCAGTTGGCCCAGGGTGCGCTTGCCATCAATCAGCTACCTTCAGCCCAAGCCTGTAGAGCTCGAGTCGTCTTGGGAGACGCATTATTGAAATGCCGTCAACATGGTGAGGCTGCCATCCAATTTCGTGACGCTCTTAAACTCGAAACTTCTGAAATCGACGTCGATGAGCTGCGCATCAAAGAAGTGGAAGCTCTGGAACTCGCTGAGGACTATGAAGCCATGGCAACAGCGGGAATGGCTTGTCTCGAAAATCACCCGCGTTCGCCTTATCTCCCGCATCTGGTCTACTTCACCCATAAGGCTTATCGACATCTGGGGAAATTGAGTCAAGGTCGCGACCTTTGGCGTCGTTGGGGCCCAGCTCTCACTGCAGGTCGCAAGGCTGGAGCTCAGATCACTCTCCCCGGAAGAGAAGATGAAGAGCCATACATCGTTCCAGAGGGCAAAGAAACAGATTTTGCCATGATGGCGGATCGTCAGGGATTCTACGAAGGGTTCTACCAGCTGGCTCTGGGCGAAAAGGAAGCCTCACTGCAGGCTTTTCTGAAGTTCAATGACGGAATCTACGAGCGCATCAATGAAGGTGAAAATCTGGCGATGCCAACAAAGACCTATTTCGAATTTCAATCGATCCCCATGGCACAACGCATCGATGTCCTTCACGACAAGAAAGCTCCTTCATTGGAGGGTATGACTTGGGTTCAAAAAAACCCTGCTGACAGTGAAGCCAAAATTGAATTGCGCATCTTCTGTGATAGTAGTCGCGGAAAAAATCGCCAGAATCGTTTTCTGAATGTCATCAAGGAGCTCGAAAAAGAGTTCTCTTCCGATGGGCTGTCCGTTGTTTGGATCAGTGGAATTCTAAGAAGCGACAGAGCCGATCGTGAAATAGCAGCGATGAAAAGTATCGCAGCAGAAAAAAATCTGGGCTGGACCTACGGTGTGCAAGCGGGTCAAGAAAAAGGTGTTCTGGATCGGCATCTGGTTTCCCATGGAGGCACTTTGCTATTGATCATCGATGCCGCAGGAAAAGTCCGTTGGGAAGTGATCGATCCAATGTTTTGGGATAAGGGGCTCTATCGAAACGTGATCAGAAGAATCCTTGCAGAAGGTTCCTGATCCGAGATGTCCCACTCGCGACCCTATGAAAAACTGATACTGGTCTGTGTTCAGGGAAAGAGCTGTCCCCGCCAGGGCTCAGCAGAAATCTGCTCGGACCTTCGTGAAAAAATCTTTCAGGCCGGTCAGAAGAATCGCATCCGCATCGTTAAATCCGGTTGCCTCGCACAGTGCGGCCACGGTCCCATCGTTGCTGCCGAACCCTCTGGGGAGTGGTTTTCGGGGGTCCAGAAAGACCACTGTGCTGATCTGGCCGAATGGATCCTCGGATCCGGGCCACTCCCAACCGACCTTCTTTTCTCGCCCCCAGAACCGGGGAAAAACATACTTCCTGAGCCCGAGTGGCCCCTTCCACCCCAAATCGACTGATTCCGACTGATTTAGCGCCCCCCAGAACCATGCTCGCTGGTTCTGGAAACCTGCTGAATCCTGACGGATTCTGTCCACAGAAGCAGAGCCTGACGATATCCTTGGGTCCTGTTGAAACGGGTCAGGTGGCTTTTCACCGAGACCCCACCATGAACGCCGGGTGAAACCCGAGGAGAAGACAGATGAGTCAAGACATCACACAGATGCGGAACATCGGCATCAGTGCACACATCGATAGTGGAAAGACGACCCTCACAGAGAGGATCCTCTTCTACACCGACCGCATTCATACCATCCATGAAGTGCGAGGCAAAGACGGCGTCGGGGCCACCATGGACTCCATGGAACTCGAACGGGAACGTGGAATCACGATCCAGTCTGCCGCCACTTACCTGGAATGGAAAGACAAGCACATCAACATCATTGACACCCCGGGTCACGTCGACTTCACCGTTGAGGTCGAGCGTGCACTGCGTGTTCTGGATGGTGCAATCCTTGTTCTGTGCTCAGTATCAGGAGTTCAGAGTCAGTCGATCACCGTTGATCGCCAAATGCGTCGCTACAACGTGCCTCGCCTGGCTTTCGTCAACAAGTGTGACCGGACCGGGGCCGATCCCCTGCGAGTCTGCGACCAGTTGAGAGAAAAACTGCGTCTGAACTCGGTGATGTTCCAGCTTCCGATTGGACTGGAAAATGATCATGTGGGTGTCGTTGACCTGGTGACCATGAAAGCGATCTACTTCGATGGGGACAGTGGAGAAAATCTTCGTTACGAAGACATTCCCGCCGACATGGTCGATGAAGCGGAAGAGCGTCGCGAGATGATGCTCGATGCGATCTCCATGTTCTCGGATGAGCTGACCGAAGCGATGCTCGATGAAAAAGTCACAGAAGAGCTCGTCATTGAAGCGACTCGCCGAGGCGTGATCTCACTTGAGCTTTGCCCTGTTTTCTGTGGCTCTGCCTACAAGAACAAGGGTGTTCAGCCGCTCATGGATGCCGTCAACGCATACCTGCCAAGTCCGGTAGATATCAAAAACTACGCGATCGACCCAAAAGAGGAGGAAGTACGCCACGAAGTCACCAATGACTCCAGTGATTCACTCCTCAGCTACGCCTTCAAGCTGGAGGATGGTGCATACGGACAGCTGACGTATCTTCGTATCTACCAAGGCAAGCTAAAGAAGGGTGAGTTCGTCTTCAACGCTCGGACCAGTAAAAAGGTCAAAGTCGGTCGAATCGTTCGAATGCACTCCAACAACATGGATGACATTGATGAAGCGGGATCTGGCGACATTGTCGCGCTCTTCGGCATCGACTGTGCTTCTGGTGACACTTTCAGATCGGACGATACCGAGCTGGTTCTCGACTCGATGCACGTTCCTGAACCTGTGATCCACCTCGCGATCAATCCCACCGACCGCAAGGCTTCTGACAATATGTCGAAAGCCCTTCAGCGCTTCACTAAAGAAGACCCGACCTTCAGGGTTCGTTTCGATGCTGTCAGCAGCGAAACGATTATCTCCGGAATGGGAGAACTTCACCTCGAAGTGTATGTTGAGAGAATGAAGCGTGAGTTTAAGGCGGAGGTCGAAGTTGGTGCACCTCAGGTGGCCTACCGTGAACGGATCACTCAGGTGACGGAGTACGATTACACCCACAAGAAGCAAACAGGTGGATCGGGACAGTTCGGTCGGATCATTGGAACAATCGGTCCGAACGAAGAAGGAAGCTTCGAGTTTGAGAGCAAAGTCACCGGTGGTAACGTGCCACGTGAGTACATTCCTTCAGTAGAAAAAGGATTCAATTCCAGTATCGGAAAGGGCCAACTGATTGGCGCACCTGTCGATGGCCTCACTGTGACTCTGAGAGACGGTAACTACCACAACGTCGACTCTTCCGACATGGCCTTCCAGGCAGCGGCCAAAGGTTGCTTCCGTGAGTACTACATGAAGGGCAAACCTGAAGTTCTTGAACCATTGATGAAGGTGACTCTTGAGGGTCCCAGTGAGTTCCAGGGCGACATGATCGGCACCTTGAATCAGCGTCGTGGAATGCTCACCGACACCTTCGACGATGACGGTTTCGTTCGCATTGAAGCAGATGTGCCGCTGGCCGAAATGTTCGGTTACTCTACGATCCTTCGTTCCGCGACTCAGGGTAAAGCCGAATTCACTATGGAGTTCGCGCGTTACGCTGCTGCACCAAGGGATGTTCAAGAAGATCTGATCTCTGAATACAAGAAGGAGCAGGAAGCCAAAAAGTAATGGTTCCTGTTTTGTATCGTCGAGCGCCCGCAGGATTCATCGAATCCTGCGGGCGCTTTTTTATTCCAGATATTGCCTGAAGGAATTCAGGCCGAGAGTCTCAGGCCGCAGATTCAGGGCCGGACAAACGTTTCCACGGTTCGCTTGGATCCCTGCAGGGCGATCCGTTGTGAGTAAAGATCGAGAGCCCGGAGACCTCCGAGCTCGGCTCCACCACCCGCTCTGCCCGGTCCCCCATGGAGAGAGGAAGGCAGTGCCAGTCCGGATCCCGGTGCCTGCGGGGCCATCTTTTCTGACCCCAGATAGAAGCGTCCACTGTAGGATCCTCCGCGTCGCAGAAAATCGTGGACCCAATCATCCGAGTCACTGTAAACGGAAGTCACCAGCGTTCCGGCTCCACGACTGTTGAGACATGCTGCTGAGGCTGCGGATCCGTCGTACCTGCAGATCGTCGACACGGGACCGAAGACTTCCAGATCATGAATCACGTCCGCCCCACCCTCGTCACGGGCTTCCAGAATCGTCGGAGCAAAGAAATAGCCCTTGCCCGCCTCTGCACCCACGCCGTCGCAGCGTTCACCATTGCCATGGATCACATCCGCGACCTCTTTCAGTTTGTTGACTCCATCGAGCACTGAACTCAACTGATCCGCAGTGGCCAGGGGGCCCATGTTGACAGTTTCATCGTCGGGGCTGCCCGTCACCCTGCTCGACACTTCTTCAAGGAAGGACTCGACGAAAGCATCCCGACGCGAGTCCGGGACGAAGATTCGCCGCACTGCGGTGCACTTCTGGCCACTCTTCTGGGTGACCTCCCGCGCCACTTCCCTGACCATCAGGTTCCAGGTTTCCGATCCGGGCTCCACATCATCACCAAGGAACGCCGCGTTGAGACTGTCCGCTTCGATATTGACGGGGACAGACTGGGACAGAAGGTTTTCATGGGAGCGAATACGCAGGCCCGTATCAGCGGACCCGGTAAACGCGACGACATCCTGACCATTCAGGTGGTTGAAAAGATCCCCCACCGAGCCACAGATCAGGCTCAGCACGCCATCCGGCAACACACCGGAATCGACGATGGCCTCGATGCAACGCTCGGTCACCAAACAGGTACTCGAGGCGGGCTTGGTGATCACGGGCATTCCCGCAAGAATGGCGGCAGCCGCTTTTTCGGCAAAGCCCCATGCCGGAAAGTTGAAGGCATTGATGTGGACGGCAACTCCATTGCGGGGAACCCGGGCATGACGACCCCAGAACACGGAAGAGCGGCCCAATTGCTCGCCGTCACCATCCTCCAGGAAAGCCCCACTCCCCAACTCCTTGCCGAGGGCACCGTAGTGATAGAGGGTTCCCGATGCTCCGTCGATGTCAAACTTGGAATCCTTACGGGTGGTTCCGCAGGATTTCATCGACAACTCCAGCAGTTCATCTCGAATGGCATGAATCGCTTTCGACATACCGATCAGCAACTCACCCCGAGCTTCATGGGAGAGCTCTCTCAATGCCGCTCCCCCCTGAACACGGGAATGCTGGACAACGTGGGCCATATCCAGCCCCTCGGCTGACACATGGGCCAGAGATTCTTCAGTGGAGGGGTCACGGAGCTCGACTCCTTTGTCGCCTTTGGCGACATACCAATCTCCACCTGCATAACTTCTGACATTTTTCATTCGGGCCTCCCGGACTTTCATATCACTTTTTGGAGTTTCGGCCCCCATTAGATACACAGGAACGAGACGATTCCACATCTCCGACAAAAGACATCGGCCATCAATTCACAGAAGAGTCTCAATTCTGTGTTTTTGGAGAGTGTGATCTCGAAGAATGAGATCGGAGGGCGCAAAAACGGGAAACGAAATCAGGGCAAACAGGGTCCCAGATTGTCTTCCGTGGGATCCAGGCCATATCCCGGATAGGGATAGGGAATCGTTTCACCGCTGGAGAAGAGATAAGAGAGGCTATAAATCGCGTCTCCAATATTGAGGATTCCATCATCATTGGTATCTGCTGAATCAGGGCATACCGCTTCAGATCCGCCGACAAACAAATACTCCAGCATAAAGATGGCATCCGCAATATTCACGGTCTGGTCGTAGGTCGCATCTCCTCTGATGAAAAGAAACTGAGGTTGCTCAGACACGAGCACTGTTCCATGAATAAAGTACGGCTCGAGGGCTAAGCCCCCTTCGATCGCGTAAATCGTATTGATCGGTGGAAAGCCAACACCGTTGGTAAAACGAAGTTCGGTTGAACTTCCCAGGGGCTGACCAAAGGTGACTTCATAGTTCAGGGTGCAGAGAGTGTGATTGACTCCCGGTTGCACGGTTCTCCCATCAAAAGGAGGTAAGGTGTCAAAGATCACAGCAAGATAAAGACTCGAATCGGCACCGTCGGGGAAGATATTTGAAATGATGAACTCTGGAGAAAGTTGCGCCGCTTGGGTTCCAGCAATCGAAACCTCACTCATTTCGAGGAAGGTCCCGTCGTACGCCACACCAATCTGATATCCCTGGAGTGGATCGACATGTGTTCCGAGAACCGGGTGATACACCGGTTGGCCTCCGAAGACCGAAATATCAGCGAACTTCATGTAATTCCCAGGAGCCGTGACTGTCACGGGTATCGCAAACTGCTGCTGACTGGTCCCACCGGGTCCTGTGGCCGTCAAAGTCACAGAGAACTCCCCCGGTTCAAAATATGTATGCGACCCGGAGGCTTCTGTGCTGGTATTCCCGTCCCCAAAATCCCAGAGGTAACTGGAGATCATTCCTGTACTGAGGCTTTCGAATTGAATCGTATGAGGTGCTACCCCGGAACCCTCAGAAGACAATGTAAAAGCGACATCCGGCGCTGGAATACTGTTCTGGTAGTGAATCGATCCATCATTCCTGAGAGTGAGAAGATGAATATTTCCAGCAACATCCAGACTCTGTGAATGCTGACTGGCGGCAATCCCGGTCTCTTCAACCTGGAGAACCCCCAAATTCATGATCGCAGATCGAACCGTTCCATCCTGAATCCAAGTAGCGGTCCATGAAGAATTTTCGATCGAATCCAATTCGAGATCTTCAATGGAGCCACCTGGAGATCTGTAACTGCCCACCGACTGAACCACTCCTGTGAGCAGGTCAGCGGTCAGGAAATGGAGAGTCGAACCAGAAACGGTGACCAGATGAATCGAACCATCGAGCAACGTCACCGATCTCCATTGATCCGAATTGAATCCAAAATCATATAATTCCAGGATCGGGCCCTGTGAGAGGGTATCCATCAGAAGGTAGCGGAAAAATCCGTCTTGATTCCAAAGTACCGCCCCAAGCCCTGATCCCAATCTAGCCACTTCGCTGCGGTGACCCACTCCTAATGAAGTCTCGGGATTCGATCCCAGACGGAATAGAATCTCTTGGCCAGTCTGCCCATTTTCAGTCCACGATCCCAAACAGGTCCCATCGAGAAGAGAGGTCACTGAGGGTTCAACGGAATCACCAAGTCCCGAGCTATACTGGACCGGTAATTCGAATCCAGAAGCCACTCTCTGACTGACAAAAATGGCTCGCTGAGTGGGTGTCACAGGTAAATCAAAAGCCATGTGGATGCTCGCAAGAGATCCTTGCTTGTGTACGAGTTGCCCGATTCCTTGCGGTGTAGAAAAGATGGGGCTGAGGGTATTTCCACCGACCAGAGGTCCCCCAAAGTAGATCTGGGAATCTGAATGAGCACTGAATGTCAGAAAAGGTGGAAGGCAGTCCTGACAACTCTTGTCGACCTCTATCCATGGCTGGCTCATGACGATACCAGCGGGAGAGACTTGTTCTGGATCACTGAACTGGGCATCGAGAGTCGCAGGGGAAAAAATGAAGAACGGAATCAGTACCCAGAGAGCAAGAAGCCTCCAGGATCTCATGGAAAATTCCAGCAGCCTGATCTCATCAGACTTTGTAATTCCCATCACGACTAAGCCCATCTGTGAATCCCCTCACGAGAGACCAATGACAGAAAACCCGGGGCTGGGAACCGACGAATCCCGGTCCACATGAAATAGACATCTTCCGATATCGACGACATCGTCGGGATCGGTCAGTCACCCGTGCATACCTCTGAAAACACCTCTAAAGAGCCCGGAACAATCACCTTTGCCCCGAATAATGCTTCTATTTGACCATCTAATCTGCCCAAGCGATAGAAGGTAACGAATGACAGGACAGGCCTGTCCTGTTCTTGAGAAGCCCAGACATCTCCCCAATGACCCAGCACCTCTTAACAGGTTCTGGCGTGTTCCTGGAGAGACTCTTGAAAGCGGAGGGTCACATGGATGGCTAATGAGCAAATAATGCCGACTACCGGAACCATGGGGCCCTTCTTTTGGGCGGGTCCTTTGGACCAGCCAGAACCCGAGCCTTGCACTTCCTTCACAACAGAAGAGTCCGTGGTCGGGAAATCCCCGGGAGAAAGCGTAGGGAGCCACAGAAACAGGCTTAAAAGGGCAGGAAGAGCAGATATCTTCAACGCTGTGGCCGGTTTCATGGAATTCCTTTCTGATCCTCCATTTTACCGCCTGAAACCAGAACCGCTCGATAGAAACGTCCTTCGGGGAGATACTCTCCCAACGGGTGAGCCAGCCGTATGGGAGGCCAAATGTCGCCGAGAGAAATCTCCAGAAATCCAACCCGAGCAGTTCGCGTCGGTGACCGGACCATCGGAGCGGGAAATCCGATTCTGGTGCAAAGTATGTGTGCAACCCACACCACTGACCTTGAAGCGACCTGTCAGCAGATCGATGCCCTTTCCACTGCGGGCGCAGGCATCATCCGACTGGCCGTCGACTCACGCAGGGATGCCGAAGCGGCAATTCAAATTGCTGATCAGGTTCAGGCAAACATCTGCATCGACCTGCAAGAAAACTGGCGACTTGCCGAGAGACTCGCCCCTCATGTTGCCAAAATTCGTTACAACCCCGGGCATCTTCATCACCACGAGAAGAAGGTTCCTTGGAAAGAAAAAGTTCAACGGCTGGCCGACTGGGCAGTGGCCTCAGACATAGCCCTGAGAGTCGGTGTCAATTGCGGCTCCGTGGATCCTCTTCAAAAGGAACAATGGCCTGCTGACGATGCGATCTCTCCACTCGTCGCCAGCGCTTTGGAACACTCTGAGTTTCTCGACTCTCTCGGCTTTGAACGCTATGTCGTGTCGCTCAAGGATTCTGACCCAAATACCGTCATAGAAGCCAACCGCCGATTTGCAGAACAGCGTCCTGAAGTGCCCCTTCATTTAGGGGTCACAGAAGCCGGTCTTCCCCCCGACGGGATCATCAAGACTCGAGTGGCCTTCGAGCAACTCCTCTCAAAAGGAATCGGTGACACTCTTCGCGTATCTCTGACACTTCCCAATGACGAGAAGCATCAGGAGATCACCGAGGGACAGAAGATTATCGACGATGTCTATGCCGGTCGTGTGCGCAGTGTTGTGCACTACGAATCGAGCGGGCCCAACATCATCTCCTGCCCCTCCTGCTCAAGGGTCGAAAATGGCGACTTCGTAAAACTGGCCCAGCAGGTCAAGGAACTCTCCAAAGCCTATCAGGAACATTCGCTGACCATCGCTGTCATGGGCTGCCGTGTGAATGGCCCCGGCGAAACGGATGACGCGGACCTGGGACTCTGGTGTGCCCCCAGCTTCGTTAATCTCAAGCGCGGTGAAGAATCCCTCGGAGCCTGGCCCTACGATGAGATTCTGGGGAAACTTCAGCAGGAAATAGAAGACCTGATCGAAAGTCGATCATCCGCATCCTGAATGGTGTTCTTCAGGGTGCACAACCCTCGAGACAGCAGAGATCCCCTGCAGTCGGATCCACCCCGCAGCTGTCGGGCGCAGGAGGTGCGTCTCCTCCAGAAAAGAGAGCGGCAAGAAGCGCAACGGGATCGGCAATATCGAGAACTTCGTCATCATTGACATCGCCGGCATTCGCGCAGCCAAGGAACCCACCTGCGAACAGAAATCCCAGCAATGCAATCGGGTCAGCGACATTGATCAGACCGTCCGCATTGACATCACCGCGAACGAAGCGACCGTCCCCCCACCCTTCCGGAAACTGAACGACGCTCACGGTATTTCCTGGCTGATTGCCATAACCGAGGTTGGCGGCGTAGATTTTGTCTCCGGCAGGACTGGCGGCAATTCCAAAGGTGTAATCCCCCCCAACCGGAATG
>NZJA01000025.1 GCA_002691835.1 Planctomycetota bacterium | reverse complement strand
GTTTTCTATCGCAATAGAGGTGGTGCATCCCGGATCCTAGAGGGCCCGGTCGATAGAGGGCTAGGACAGCGATGATATCTTCGAAGCAGTCCGGTTTGAGATTACGGAGGAGTTCTCGCATTCCGGAGCTCTCCAGCTGGAAGATCCCGTGAGTTTCGCCCTGACATAGCAGCTGGTATGTGGCTTTGTCATCTAGGGGTAAATTTTCGAGGTCTAATTTCAGGCCAGTCGATTGTTCGACAAGATCTACGGCTCGATCGAGAATGGTTAAGTATCGAAGCCCTAGGAAATCGACTTTGAGGAGGCCGATCTTTTCAAGGATTTCCATAGGGAACTGGGTTACGACGTCCTCTCCATTTCTGGAGAGAGGAATCAATTCAGTCAGGGGCCTGTCGGCAATCACAACTCCTGCCGCATGGGTGGAGCAGTGGCGATTCAGGCCTTCCAGTTTCTGTGCGACTTCAAAAAGTTCGAGATATCGTGGGTCACGGGTCGCTTTCGCAAGGTCCGGTTCAGCAGCGATGGCTTCTTGAAGTTTAATACCTGGTTGGTCGGGTACTTTTTTCGCCAAGACGTTGATTTCGGAGAGGGGGATGTTGAGTACGCGACCGACATCTCGCAGTACCGCTTTTGCAGCCATTGTTCCGAAAGTGACGATTTGGCAAACACGATCTTTTCCATATTTTTCCTGAACGTACTCGATCACTTTTTCTCTGCCGTCGACGCAGAAGTCGATATCGATATCCGGCATGGATATACGATCACTGTTGAGGAATCGTTCGAAAATCAGGTCATATTTGAGTGGACATAGAGTTGTGATGCTCAGGCAATAAGACACGATGGAGCCGACCGCAGAGCCCCTGCCCGGACCAACCGGAATTTTGTGGTCCCTGGCATAGCGACAGAAGTCCCAGGTGATCAGGAAGTATGAAACGAATCCCATGCTGGTGATGATGTCGATTTCATATTCAAGACGTTCCCGAGCACCTTCCGGAGGGTCGGGGTATAGCCTGGCAAAACCTTCCTCGACCAGATCACGGAATCGGCTGAGGTTTTCATCTTCCGCAACTTTGGCACTTGCAGAGTCGAAATCGGGAGCCTTGTTGCCTTCAAAATAGACCGGGAGAAACATCTTGTCGGTTTCCAGTTCGAAATCGACCATCGCCGCGATTTCATCAGTGTTACTCAGGTATTCAGGGTAGTCCCCAAAGATCTGTTCCATTTCTGCACCGGTTTTGAAGTAGAACTCCTTCGATTCAAAAGTCATGCGATCGTCATCGTCGATTTGTTTGCCCGTATTGATGCAAAGGTGCACTTCTTGAGCGCGGGCGTGTTGACGGGTCAGGTAGTGAACATCGTTCGTTGCAATGATGGGGACACCCAATTTTTGAGCGAGATCAGGAGCCCGTTCGACGATTCGTTTCTGTTCAGAAAGTCCATGATCCTGAACTTCCATAAAGAAGTGCCCTGGTTCAAAGATATCGATGTATCGACGAGCACAGATCTCCGCTTTTTCTGAATCGCCATGGAGGAGAGCTCGATTGATTTCTCCTGCCAGGCATGCGCTGGTGGCAATCAATCCCTCGGAGTGGGCTTGCAGGATTTCATGGTCAATCCGAGGCTTGTAATAGAAGCCTTCAACATAGGCGAGGCTCGAGAGTTTGCACAGGTTTCGGTAACCCGCTTCATTTTTTGCCAACAAGACGAGATGGAAGTGGGGCTGTCTGCCGCCTTCCTTTTTTCGATCATGGCGACTGCCATCTGTGATGTAAGCTTCCATGCCAATGATGGGTTTGATGCCCTCTTGTCGACAAGTCTGGTGAAACTCGACTGCGCCGTACATGTTTCCATGATCTGTGAGGGCCAAAGCTTTCATTCCTTGATCCTTGGCCAGTCGGACCATATTCGGAATCGTATTGACCCCGTCCAGCAAACTAAAATGGCTGTGGACATGAAGATGGCAGAATCGATCGGCGACCTTGGACAAGTGACCTCCGCAGAAGTGGGAACTGACAGTGGGGGAACCCCCCGTTGTCTCTTCGTTTTATGGGGTGCTTTCCCTCTGGGCAAGGTCTGCGATTCCTTGATGTGAAGCTTCGAGGGTGAGAGGCTGGGACCAGACGGAGGAAATCGTGACCGAAATCAGCAATGAAACGACTCCAGAGGAGCCGAGCGCCGGAAACAGGGCGACCTACGCCCGTCTTCGGGATCAGGAGCAGAGAGTGGCAGGAGGGGGGCGCTGGAGCGTCGATTCGAGTCGCCGCTTCTGTGCCCTGACAAAGCAGGAGATTCCCCGTGGCACCCCTTTCTGGACGGTTCTGGCCACTGCTGATCCCGACAGTGCACCCGAGTCTGCTGGGCCTTTGGCCGCTTTTTTCTCCCGTCAGGATTATTGTGACGAAGCGATGGCCGGATTGGATCCCGGAAGCTTTTTTGCGCGTTGGCGGACCGTGATTCCTGAGGAGTCGGGCCCGGTCAAACGAGTGGTGAATTTGGCCTCACTTCTCGCGACTTTTTTGGAATTGGCCGAGCCGATCCGCAAGCAGGAGCCCGCAGAAGCAGAAGAATCTGCTCAAGCGGCGGATGCTGATCCTGGTGCAGATGCCGGGGAAGAAGGCGAATCTGACCCTTCTTCGGCTCTGCGGCGGGTGGGACTCGAAATCGACAGTTCGACCGACCGGTCCCGGTTGGCCTATTTGCTGGCCCTTTTCCTGATTCGGAAGCGCGCTTTGATCTGGGATGACCATGTCGACAGCTGCCTGCGAGTCAGAGAGAAGTCTTCGGAAGAGATCTACGAGATTCCCGCTCCTGAGATGGATCGCGAGACTTTGGAAGCGGCCGTCAGCGAGATCGAATCTCTTTTCAGCTAAGCCGTCACCGGAGAATTCGTCGAACAGGTCTCTGCAGATTTGATCTCTGCAGTTCCTCACAGTCATAATTCTTCACTGCAAATCGGGCTCATTGCAGAATTCAGGCTTCTTGCCGTTTATTCGGTGATCCACCAAGGCGGTTAGCCAGAGGGGTCGGTCTGCCAGAT
This sequence comes from Planctomycetota bacterium, assembly GCA_002691835.1. Next base: position 4,510 of record NZJA01000025.1, on the reverse strand, counting down.
GGATTCCCTTCCCAAGTTCCCACTGTTTCGTTGATTGCGGTCTTTCTTGACCAAAAGAGTGATCCCCAGCTCTTTCAGGTTTCATCCGGGGGATTCTGAAGCCTCCTCTGCTGTGGTGATCCTTGCAGCGGCGATCCTGTATTCCCCACTTTTCTCCACCTGTGTCCCACCAGAGGTGAGCTCGTCGGCAACCGCTATGCCCGAATATTCGATTCAACATCGCATAAATGACTTCAATGAGCCTGAATTTGGATAAAGAGGAATAATTTCGGCCCATTGGGGGAGAGTAAAAAAAAATCTGTAGAGGGATCCCCAAGATGTTGGGGTGGCCCAGGAGAGGGACCGGATAGGTTGTGGAGGAGCCCCCGTAAGTACTGAATCTGCATAGATATGTGAAAACTAGTCTCTTGCGGGGGCGGAAGACGACCATAAAGTGGGGCCAAGTGGGAACAAAGGGGGAGGGGTTCCACGTTGTGGTCCCCAGTGCAATGGCCCGAGTTCCTGCAGAAGTTTTGTGTTCAACCCAGAGACATGGAGAGATCTGTGACAGCGCATTTTAAGGGACAGTTCGAACTGACTCTTGACGACAAGGGACGTGTGATCATCCCCTCTCGTCTGCGCACAAAGATCGATCCTCGATTCGATGGTGAGGGATTTGTGGCCACTGCCGGAACGGCTCCATGTCTCTGGGTCTATACCTCTGCGGAATGGGATCGCATTTCTGAAGAGGTTCGTCGCTACGATCGCGGATCCGCGGAACTCCATGAGCTTCAGCGGGATCTCTTCGGCCGTGCCGAAGATCTCAGTCCCGATCGTCAAGGGCGGGTGCTGCTCAACGATCGACTTCGCAACTGGGCTCAGCTGGACAAGGAGCTGGTCTTCGTCGGTTGCTTTGACCGAATCGAGATTTGGGACTCGTCAGTATGGCGTGAGCGCAATGACGACCGAGAAGCTTACCAGGCTCGATTGGATGCTTTCCTGAGCGAGCACGGTGATTACGCAAGAAGAATGGACAGATTTTTCGGTGGGGGCTCCACCGAAAATAATTAGGGGTTGGTTGCCGAGGGGGAATCGGCAGCTGGGGAATCGACAGGGGGATTGAGATGATTTCATTACTGGATCAGCACGTAGATTCAAGTCACAGGCAGTCACAGGTCGTCGGCAGGATTCGTGAATTCCTGCAAACGGGACAGCATCTCGATGAGGCACCGGAATCGGTGTTGCGAGATCTTGATGAACTCTGGGATCGCACACAAAGAGCTCGAGCCAAAGGCCTTGAGGGCGTGAGACTGTCGAAAAGCCTGCACCGGGCCGCAAGGGCCAGGGCTTTTGGAAAGTTTGCCGCTCCAACTCTCGATCATATTTGATCTGAGTCGTCACGGATGGCTGGGCATGTCCCTGTTCTCCTTGACGAGGTCATCGAAGGCATGGCCCCCTCAGCGGGAGAGCACCTCTTGGATCTGACCCTCGGTAGGGCAGGTCACTCTGTGGAAATCCTTCAGCGGACATCTCCGGATGGCCGGCTTGTCGGAGTCGATCGGGACCCGGTCGCCCTCGAAGAGTCGGCGCGGAGATTGCCGGAGGATCGCGTCTCTCTGATCCAAGGTGACTTTGGTCGCTTGCCGGAGTTACGAGAGCAGATGGGGTGTGATTCATGGGACCTCGTCCTTGCTGATCTGGGAGTTTCCTCTCCACAGATCGATGAAGGTGAAAGAGGTTTTTCTTTTCGCTATGACGGTCCCCTCGACATGAGGATGGATCCGACCTCTGGCGAATCCGCTGCTGAATACATCGCTCGGGTGGACGAAAAGGAACTGGCTCGGATTATCCATGAGTACGGGGAAGATCGTCACTCGCGGAGAATCGCCGCAGCCATTGCCCGTGAAAGAAAAATCCAACCGATAGAAACGACCGCTCATCTCGCGGGAGTGATACAGAAGAGTGTCCCCCGATCAGCTGATCATCATCTTCATCCTGCGACTCGAACTTTCCAGGCGGTGAGAATCGAAGTCAATCGGGAGCTTGTTGCCCTTCAGCATCTTTTGGATCGAATCGGTAGCTTGCTCTCTGCAGGGGGGCGGATGGCCATCCTGAGCTATCACTCTTTGGAAGATCGAAAGGTGAAGCAGGTATTCCGGAATCTTGTACGTGAAGGGGATCACGAACTCGTGAATCCAAAGCCGATTCGCCCTGGGGAAGATGAGCTGCTGCGAAACCCCCGATCGAGATCCGCAAGATTGCGGATTCTGCGCAGGCTCGGAGGTGCGAAGCAGTGAATCGTAAATCCCTATGGATTCTACTGTGGGTCACCGTTGCGGGATTCAGCCTTTCCTGGTTGGGGGTTCAAAGCCTTTTGTTGCGCCAATCGTCATTTAAAGGAGAGTCTGAGCTTTCCGAGTTGAAACGGGTGTTCGAGGAGCATTCGATTCGTCGAGTCGGTCTGGAATTAAGCCTCTCCAGAACCGGTTTTGAAAATGGAAATCGCTACCCTTTGACCTTTTGGGGGAACTCCCGGGAGAGCCTTGCAGTTTTCCCACTGAGCTCACAAGAAATGACGCCGTTTCATTTCGTTGAAGCACAGTTATTGGAAAGTGAGAATGGGGAACAATGATCTTTGGGAAATCAGATGATGAGCAGGGCGAATTTCCTTATTTCAATCACCCAGAGAATCCCCGAAAGTTCAATTACTCATCCATTCTGGGGACCATCACCTATGGGGTCATCGTCATCGGTTTGTCTTTGGTCTTGTTACGTGCGGCATGGATGCAGGTCGTTGAGAAAGACTATTGGCAAAGTGAGCAGGCCGCGGCCCAATCACGAGTTTCAATCGGAGATGAGAAGCGCGGTAAAATCGTCGATCGAAAAGGTCGGCCGATGGCGATGGATCGGGAGATTCATCGACTTGCTGTTGACCCGAATCAGCTTTCTCGTTTGCATCAACTGAGTGCTGGTGAGGTTCTCGTTTCTCCCGAGATCCCGGTCTCGGTGATTCTTCAACAATTATCGGATGCCGGATTGGAACTTTGGGGAGATATCGAATCCCTTGAGCAAGATCTTCTGAACGATATTCGTCGAAATCTGCAGGTCGACAGGGATAACCAAGGAAAAAAGAAGCGTTATCGAGTTCTCGGTGAACTGGCACCAGGATCTTCTCGCCATGATCTGGATGGCCCGATCAAAGAGATCCAGCAGAAGCTTGGGAAAGTGATTTTCCCTCCTCTGGAGAGCTACTTTGTCCGTCACTATCCTTTTGGCCGTTCCGGTACGATTTTGATCGGTGAAATGATCCGCGGAAACAGCGGTGGACTTTGGGGAATGGAGAGCTCCTTAAATTCGCACCTCCTGAAAGTCACGGGACTGCAAAAGCAACAGGTTGCGCCGGGAGGGGGGAAGATTGATGACGCTCGCTATCCGATCCCCGGACATCATGGAAAAGACATGCATACGACGATCGATATGCACCTTCAGGCTGAGTTGGAACACCTCTGTTACGAAAATTATCAAAGAACCTCTGCTCGGAGTGTTTCAGCAATCGTCATCGACCCGTTTACCGCTGAGATCCATGCGATTGCCACCGTTCCCGGACTAGAACGGGGCCAACTGACGGAATTCGCCAATCAAGACCAGTTGAATGGGAACAGCGAGGGTATGAAGAAAGCCTATGATCTGATGGTTCGACTTCATCGTGTTTCGATTGAGCCAGGGTCTGTGGTGAAGCCTCTGATTCTTGCACGTGCTTTGGAGTTGGGAATCCCACTGGATCTACCTTTGCCAGTAAACGGAAAAAATCAGCGGCTGGATGGCCGTCGTCGATTGTTTCGTGACAGTAGCCTTCTGCTTGAAAAGACTCCTGAAGGAGCCGTCGTTTTTTCGAGTAATATCGGAATGGTATTACTGGGTGTGAAGCACATGAAAAAAAGTGACGTCGAGTCGATTCTGAGGCGCTTTGGATTCGGATCTCGAACAGGCATTGAGTTACCAGGAGAAGAGGTTGGTCTACTTCAAAACTTGAGTCGGTGGAGCCGATTCTCCTGGGAGTCGGCATGCTATGGATACGAGATGATGGTCACGCCAATGCAGGTTCTTCGCGCCTACATGGCGATCGCCAATGGGGGATATCTGATGCAGCCGACTCTGTTGGCAGATTCCACATTACAACCTGCTCAAATCATTCTGACAGAGCAGGTGGCCGGGGAGTGTCGACGGGTGCTTGGAAGAGCTGTGAAAGATGGAACCGGGCAACATGTGGTTAAGCATGTCGGCAAAGATCTTAAATTCCTGATTGAAGAAGGCCATCTGCAGATGGCGGGGAAAACAGGAACGACCAAGTTGTTGGATCCCGAGACGGGGACCTATTCCGAGAATCTCTACAACTCCAGCTTCGTTGGATTCGCACCCGTTGAGAATGCTCGTTTTCTAACGGTGGTTCTCGTGGAGGAGCCGACTCCTGAGGGGAACATGTACTACGCATCGAAGTCAGCGGCTCCGCTGGGAGCTCAGATTCTTGCAG
>NZJA01000024.1 GCA_002691835.1 Planctomycetota bacterium | reverse complement strand
GGCGGGTAAGATCAGTGAACTCAAAAAGAGTGGTCACCAGAAGTACCGCAAAGAGGAAGACTGATCGAGTCGAATAAAAAAAGCCGCAGAAGGGGAAACCCTTCTGCGGCTTTTTTTGTCGAGGAGTGTCAGCCCTAGAGGCTTTCAGCTTTCTCTTCTGGCTTTTCGTCAGTAACTTTCTCGATGCGGTTGTACTGGGGGATCGTTGAGACTTCTGTACCCAGTTGCCCGAGCAGGTCGATGATTGCTGATTGCAGTTGCAGGTCTTCGACGTAGTCACAAGCAAACTGTTGTCCTCGACGATCTTCCTCACGACGGCGCAGGCGATTCCGTAGGCCCCGGCGAGCATCTTCTTCAGTGATTCCAGTCTCCTTGTATTGGGAGATCCAATCATTAAAAGCCGGGTATTCAAGTTCACTGTCGCCAGTTCCTTCGCGAACGATGCGGGAGATCAACTCTTCATGATCTTTTGCATTCTGATCGATCCACTGATTGAAGGCTTCAGCGTCGACCATTTTCCCGATGGCTTCTGCTCTCCACAGGGGGATCTCTGCCAGTTCGACTTCGTCGTCGGGTTTGACCCCGCCTTCATCGACGATCTTTCCATCCGAATCTCTCTCGGTATGAATAGATCGTCCACTTGGAAGGTAATACCGCTGAACGGTGAGTCGCAGAGTCGATTCTCCACCGAGGAGATTCTGGATTCGACGAGACATTGGCAGCAGTCGCTGAACACTACCTTTTCCGTAAGTTTTCTGTCCGATCAGCTTGGCTCTTTTGAAATCCTGAAAAGCACCCGATACGATTTCAGAAGCACTCGCACTCGATTCATTCACGAGGACGACCATGGGGTAGTCTGCTCTTTTTCCCTGAGTTGCAAAGCGTTCAGAATTCTCAAAGATTCCGCTCTTTGACTTTTGCGAAACGATGGGCATGGAGGTGTCATCGACAAACTCATCGACCAGTTCAACGGCGGATTCGAGGTACCCTCCTGGGTTCCCTCTGAGATCCAGAATCAGCGCTTTCATTCCTTGAGATTCGAGATCGTCGAGAGCGGCAAAGACTTCCGTCACTGCAGTGTCACCGAACTGGGCTAATGAAACGTAGCCCAGATCACCTGGTAACATCTGGTAAAGAACCGAATCGAGCTGGATCGTTTCTCTTGTGACGATAAAGTCGCGAGCTTCTTTCCAGCCGCGACGGAAGACTTTGAGGGTCACGGGTGTTCCGGGATTCCCTTTGAGTCCCTGAACGATTTCGTCGAGCGCTTTTCCCTTGGTAGGGATTCCATCGACTTCGACGACGAGGTCTTCACTGACGAGACCTTCGCGGTAAGCGGGTCCCTTGTAAATGGGGCGAATGATCTTGAGCGTATCTGTATCGAGGTCTTTCTGGACCTGAGCTCCGATCCCTGCGTAGATCCCGCTGATGCCCTCATAGAAATCTTTGGTGTCTTCTACGTCCATGAAAGAAGAGAACGGGTCGAGACTGGAGACCATTCCTTTGGCGGCCTCGGAGATCAACTGATCCTCGTCGACTTTACTGGGGTCGACATAGAACCGACTGATTCTCTGCATCAACTCGTCAAGAAGCGGATGATTGCCGTTTCCGCCGCGATTTCTTTGAAGGCGCTCAAGTTGACGCTCTTTCTCTTCAAGGGATTTTTCCAGCGAAAGAATCTCAAGCTGTGCCACTGCCATCTTGCGATCCGATTCCGCCAGTTTTTCGGAGTCCGTTTCTGGTGGACTGGCATCCCGCTCATTTTCGATGGCGCGAAGAAGATTATCTTGGGCCAGCAGCAGGCGAGCGAGTGCCCCTTGGCGAGAGGGTTCCAGTTCTATCGATCGAAGAACCTTTTTGACGTCACCATTCATCAAGCCGAGTTCTGCTAAAGCCAATGCTGAACCAGTTCGAGCCTGAGGGTCGTCGACGGTCAATAGAGGCTGGAGCATCGCACGGGCTTCCGAGCGATCACCGGTGACTCGAAAGAGGGTCCGTCCCAACTCGATTCGCAGCTCTGCATCTCCGGCAAAGGATTCGGTCAGAGCGCGCAGTTGATCCGTTGTTTTTTTGTCACGGAATTCTCCCACCATAAACAAGGCAGCCTTGCGGCGATCGTTGTCGAGGTCGTCCCGATTGACGAGGCGGAGGAGGGCATCGCGGACACCGGCAGGTTCACCCAAAGACAGTAATGCCTTCGAACCCATCAGGATGACGCCGGAGTTTTCGTGACCCAAGAGACCCTGGATCTCGCCGATCATTTCATCCCCAAGGCTTTCCAACTCTGAAGCACCGCGCCACAGCTTGGCCATATCTCCACCGGCATGACGATCAACGATCCGGCTGACCTTGCCATCCGCATCCGGGATGGCGGCTCCTGCAAAGGTTGTTTCCGGAATTGAGAGCACTGCCCAAAGGAGAGTGATCACCAGAAGGCAGGACCAACCGGAAACGGACTCACCGAGGGAGTGGTCGCTTCCTGATCTCCGACCTTGAGGCATCATTCGAGAGCATTGGCGGGAAGAGTTGAGTGACATGGACCCCCTTCTGGGTGGAACCGGGACAGGTTCACGATTGATTTCTGCCGTTAGTTCTTGCTGTGAGTGACGGTTCGACTGTCGTGCTGTTTCAGAATCGTGCTGTTTCAGAATTTCGTGCTGTTTCAGAATTTCGTGCTGTTTCAGAATTACTGTCGTGCTGTTTCGGAATTACTACGAGTCGAAAACAATTTCTTTCGAGAAAAGGACTGCTTCATGGGAACGTTAAATTGGAAATCCAAGTTCCCGGGAATTGCAGCACTCTCTTCTGTCAGAGGGCGGTTTTCGCAAAAACTCACAAAACACGCAAAAACTCACTAAACCTCAACTGCAGACCTGCAAAAAAGAGGGATCCGAAGGTTTTTCAACCCGAGGCCCTCCAGCAAAGGCTACGAAGAGGCTGAAGTATAGCCGCTTCCGTAAAAGAGAACCAGAACGCGGATGGTTCGTTCGAAACGTGGAGGGTTCCGATGGCATTTCGAGTGATGTCGGGTGATTTGGCAGGATTGAGAGGGCGTCCAGTAGAAGTGGAGGCGGACCTCGTCCCCGCCTTGAATTCTTTCGTGATCACCGGTCTCCCGGGACCTGGGATTCGGGAATCCCGTCAACGAATCCGCTCTGCCATCGAGAATAGTGGATATCGCTTTCCTGACCGACACCGGATTGTCGTCCATTTGGCCCCCGCTTCAGTGATGAAGGATGGATCGACCTTTGATCTCGCCATCGCTCTGGCAATTCTGGTGGAAAGCGGCCAGATTCCCGCCAAAGCCGTCGAGGATCATGGGTTTATTGGCGAATTAGCTCTCGATGGGCGGCTTCGGCCAGTTCGGGGAGGGGTCAGTATCGCTCAGAAGCTTCAAAGAACCCTGGCTCTTTCGGCGAAAATGCACAGTTCGGCTGAAACGGGCAAGAAGGGCAAGAAAAGGGCAGAATGGCCCCACGATGAGTCATCAACCGATGAGTCAGCAACGGATGAGTCATCAACCGATGAGCCAGCAAATCGGACCACTGAAGACCTGCTGCAGCAAGGGGAGGCGAAATGGGACTCTTGCGCAAACCTGAGTCGACGGCTCTTTGTTCCTCAAGGGCAGCATCCTCAGGGGCAGCATCCTCAGGGGGCAATTCCGCAGTGGGAGTCTGAAGAGGGCCGAAAAGAAACTTCGGATCGTCGCTGTGAAGTGGTCGAGTCGGAATCGTTGCTCGCAGTCCTTCAGGTTTTGTCGGGGCAAAGGGATCCGAACTGGCGAGACCCGGCTCCACTCGAGGTGAGGGATCCTGATCCCGCTGGCTTTGCTGAACTGGTGACCAAAGATTTACCTGACATGTCAGACGTACTGGGCCAACACCGAGCACGTCGTGCTCTGGAAATCTGTGCCGCCGGCGAGCACCCGCTCATTTTTGTTGGCCCTCCGGGTTGTGGAAAATCTTTGCTGGCACGTCGTCTTCCTGGTTTGTTACCCAAACTCGATGTCGCTTCACAGATCGAGGTCGGGCAAATCCGAGAGTTGGTCGATGGCGTCTCCTACCAATTCTCTTCGATTGCAGCCTCTTCGATTACAGCCCTGCGTCCTTTCCGAGCTCCGCATCACAGCATTACCGTGGCGGGCCTGGTGGGCGGTGGAACGCCTGTCCTTCCCGGAGAGATCTCCCGGGCCCACCGGGGGGTTTTGTTTCTGGATGAGTTACCGGAGATCTCGCAGGCTGCCTTGGAAGCATTGCGGGAACCTCTTGAAGAGGGAGTGGTGACGATTTCACGGGCTTCAGGAAGTTTGACCTTTCCAGGTGATTTTCTCCTGGTGGCAGCGATGAATCCTTGTCCGTGTGGGCAAGGTGATCAGGGTCGTTGCCGTTGCCTGAGTCGAGACCGACGTCGCTATGAACGTCGTCTTTCTGACCCGCTTCTGGACCGTTTTGATCTGCATGTTGCGCTGAAGCGGGAGAAGGTTTCCCTCTTCTCTGAAGGAAGTGAAATCCCAGCCGAATCGACCGAGGAGATCCGCCAGCGTGTTGAGTTGGCCCGTATTCGAATGGCTCAACGAGGTGGGGGGGGCGCCAACCGCAAGCTTCGTTGGCAGAACAGGGAGCGTTGGCTGTTACCGACATCTGCGGCCAATGATCTCTTGCGACAGACTGAAAAAGAGCATTCCTGGTCGATGCGGGGTTGGCTGCGATTCCTCAGAGTTTCGAGAACGATCGCAGATTTGGCGGCCTCTGATTCGATTCACGTCGAGCACCTTCTAGAGGCTCTGACACTCAAGGGGCCAAAAATCAGCGATTCCTGACGGGGTCGACAGTCCCGTTGGCATGAAGTCCCGGTTATCGCTAATCTGGTGGGGTGGGAGCTTCGGATTGCCGAAGGTCCGCCGAGAGTTCGAGGCCTCATTTTGATCAGGATGGAAATAGACCGGTGAAAGATCTGCAGTCACAGATTTCCCAAGAGAGCAATTCCACTGGGGGTTCCACGATGGGCACCACTGTGGGAACCACTGTGGGAACCACTGTGGAGTCAGAGCAGTCTGTCGATTCACAATCTGCGACGAAGCGGGCTCCTCTGAAGCTGGGTCCATTGGAGTTGAAGACCCCTGTTCTTCAGGCTCCCATCGCTGGATTTACAGATCTCGTTTTCCGCCGCCTCGTTCGCGAACTCGGTGGGTGCGGATTGATGTACACGGAGATGGTTTCTGCCGGCGGTTGGATCAAGGGCACGATTTCGCCCGAGCGCCTTTTTGGAGTTGTCGAAGAACCCAAACCTCTTGGTGTTCAGCTATGGGACCGGGAACCGGAGATGGTGGAAGAGGCCGCACGCCGACTGGTCGATCTGGGGATTTCTATCGTCGATCTCAATTTTGGGTGCCCAAAGAAACGTATTATGGGCAAGCAGGGAGCCGGGGCGACATTGTTGAGAGATCCGTCGACGATTGCTCGTATGGTTGAAGCGACCGTGCGGGGAGCAGGAGAAGTCCCAGTCACTGCGAAAATCCGATTGGGCCCTCACCCGGATCAGATCACCGCATGTGAAGTTGCCCGGGCAGTAGAGTCTGCTGGAGCGGTCGGGATTACCGTCCATGGGCGAACGGCGAAAGATGGTTATGGAGTTCCCGTCCAGCACTCGAAGATTCGTGAAGTCGTTGAATCTGTTTCGATTCCAGTGATCGCCAATGGAGATGTTTCCTGTGCTTCGAGTGCACTGGAAACTCTGGAGAACACCGGGGCTGCAGGGGTCATGGTGGCACGCCGTTGTCTCAGTGCCCCCTGGGTCTTTCGCGAGATTACGGCGGCGCTGAAAGGGGAGCCGATCCCTGCTCCTCCCGAATTGGCAGAACAGCGAGAGCAGTTGCTTCGCCATCATGGTCAGTTGGTGGAGTTGCATGGTGATCCATTTGGGACTGTTTTGATGAGAAAGTTTGCGGCGCGCTATTTGGGTGGGGTTCGCGGGGCGCGAGCGTTCCGTTCAGAAATCACGGTGGCCAAGGATGCCGCCGATTTTCGGCGTATCGTCGACACCCTGTTCCCACTTGAACCGGATGTCGATCCTGCTGCCGATAAAGATGATCTTGAGGAAGACTGTTGTACAGAATGAAGGCGCAGCGATGAAACTGGTCGTGACCATCGCCGTCGGTTTACGGCAGAAAGACGTCGCTCAACTGCCGGCTTTAAAGTCGATGCAGGCTGAAGGTTCCTCTGCACCCATCAAGCCGACTTTACCCGCTGTGACGACTTCAGTTCAGGCCACCTATCTCACCGGAAAAACTCCTGCCGAACACGGAATCGTGGGTAACGGGTGGTATCACAGGGATACCCGGGAAATCCGTTTCTGGCTACAGTCCCGTTCCCTTATCGGCAAGCCGACACTGATCGATGAGTTACAGGGAGATGGCTACCGCGTCGCCAATCTCTTTTGGTGGTACAACATGGGAAGCGATGCTCGCTGGAGCCTGACACCTCGACCGGAGTATCCAGCGGACGGTCAGAAGATTCCCTCCGTCTACGGCGAACCGGCGGATCTTCCGGTTCGTATGCAGCAGGAACTTGGAACCTTTCCCCTCTTTGATTTTTGGGGGCCACGTGCAGGCATCACTTCTACCCGTTGGATTGTCGATTCGGCTCTGAAACTGGCCGAGGATGAAGACCCCGATGTCATGCTGGTATATCTTCCTCATTTGGATTACGACGATCAGCGATATGGACCGGATTCCCCTGAAGCGTTGAAGTCGCGTCAAGAACTGAACACCGAGCTTTCACGCCTTCTCGACGGCTGTCGGGAAAAGGGCGCAGAAATGATGGTTCTTTCAGAGTATGGAATTGAAAAAGTAGATTCTCCTGTTTTTCCAAACAGAGTTCTCGCGGATGCGGGAGAGCTGGATGTTCAGGTCACTTCTCATGGAGACCTTCTGGATGTCCATCGGAGTCGTGCGTTTGCCGTCTGTGATCATCAACTGGCACATATCTACATTCGCCATAGCGAAGATTTATCGCGAATTAAGAATCTTCTGAAGCAAACCGAAGGCGTCGCACGTGTTGTGGACGGAAAAGAGCTCGAAGAAATTGGCTTAAACCATCCTCGAAGTGGTGAACTGGTGTTGATCTCTGAACCGGGTCATTGGTTTGCCTACCCCTGGTGGAATGATGATCGACGGGCTCCCGATTATGCTCGAACCGTGGATATTCACCGAAAACCCGGTTATGACCCGGCCGAGCTTCTGCTGGATCCCCAGCTGACTTTCCCCAAACTAAAGATCGCCAGCAAAATCTTGGCACGTAAACTGGGTTTTCGGAATCTGCTCGATGTGATCTCGACGGATCCTTCTCGTGTAAGAGGAAGTCACGGGAGATCGTTGGAAGACCCCGAACAGGGACCGGTGATGGTCAGGTCTTGGCGAGCCTCTGAGGATGCTCTTCACGCAGAAGACGTATTCGGAGAAATCATTCGGCGAGTCAGAGGTTAATCACTGACCTCCTCATGGCCATGCTGAATTCGAGTCCGCAGGTTTCGACGGTATGATTCGATAGGAGGAAAGATGTGGGATATATCCTGGATTCATGATCCGAATGCCTGGGTCGCATTGGCGACACTGACAGTGATGGAGATCGTTCTCGGGATCGACAACATCATTTTCATCGCAATTCTTGCCGGTAGGTTACCCGAAAATCGGAGAGACAGTGCCCGCCGGTTGGGTTTGATCATGGCGATGGTCACTCGTATCGGTCTCCTGTTTTCCATCTCCTGGTTGTTGACCCTGAAAGACGAATTATTTGCTTTGATGGGGCATGGGTTTTCAGGGAAAGACCTGATCCTGATTGCGGGTGGTTTATTTCTCCTGGGGAAAGCGACGCATGAGATTCATGTGAAGATGGAAGGGCCTGAGCTAGAGAAGAACCAAAAACCTAAAGCGGTCAGTTTTACCTCCGTGATCATTCAGATCGCTCTTCTTGATATCGTCTTCAGTATTGATTCAGTGATTACTGCTGTCGGCATGGCAGAGCACTTAATGGTGATGGTTCTTGCTGTGGTCATTTCTGTCCTGGTGATGTTGGCATTTAGTGGGGTGGTTTCCCGG
>NZJA01000023.1 GCA_002691835.1 Planctomycetota bacterium | reverse complement strand
TAAAATTAATCGTTTTTTATAGTATATAAATGCCCTCACGTATGGCAAACACCATGGGACAAATATTTCATACGTGACTCAAGAAAATTGGTTTATTCCGTCCAATGAATGAACCAACTGTATGTAACGCTAAACCAACGATTCTGAGTTAACGATGTGAAAATGTGTGACAATGTACGGGGAAAATAAACCTTCGACCTTGATTAACGATGACCACGAACGACCTAATTTTTTTCGTGCAATCCCCGTAAGATCGGCTGTGCCGAAAATAAATATATTATTACCTTCGTAAGTTTTTTTTTTTTCGTTCGTATATGATCTTAATAGTAAATTATATTTATAATACATACATATCACATTTGAGATTATCATATATTACATGTGTCATGCATATATATAAGATTATATTATTACAATAATAATAAAATCTTATAATATACATGTATGCATGGCACGCATAATAATGTATATAGTCCAAAATCCCACCCAGCAGTGCCACACGCTTGATGAATAGTCCTGTCACTCACAAGGAGGTCACAAGTAGCGACGCGAACTCACTCTACTCGGTGCATGGTTGAGAAATTAGATGTTGACTACCATGAACGTTTGCCGGACCTCCACTGAACGGCCATCACGTGCACAATCTAATTTCAGTCGATTGAACGTTCGGAAGGTCCCTTTGGCACTGCGCATTTATTCGCATGGGCACACTTTGGCACGTTGGAGTCAACATGGACGCTGGTCATGTCAATTACCTGAAGAGCAACATATAAACATGAGCGTCAAAGCACTTTCGCACATTTCTGGGGAGCGTATGCTGGCGAGAGATGCTGATAATCTGATAACGGAGCGCGTTGCGCGACACACTTTTCACACGAAGGCGGGTCGACAGGTATGAGTACTTCTTGAACTCCTTTTCCCTCGGCACCCTGTTGCTGATATGCTAAACCTCTAACGACTTCATGGACGTGATGCCAGGTAATGATTTTAGTGGAGCCGCTGGCTGAAGAGTATAGAGTCTCAATCGAAGTCTCAGAGAATGTGGAGTACGATATCGAAGGAAAGCCAATGATGTCTTATAACACCATGCATTTGCACTGGGGTATGCACAGGGAATGGCTTGATGAGTGGATGTGTCTGCCCGATCTCCCTCGGGGATCTGAGTTCAGTGATGACGATCCAAGAAGACCGGCAACTCGCACGCCTCTGATACGAGATGGTGAAGGGAGCTCAATAGCATTGCGCAACGGATTTCCACTCCGCTTTTCAAGAACCAAGTTTGTTGTGCCAGCTTACTTTGCACCCGTGGAAATTGATTTCGTGCTTGGGGAGACATCTCCGATAACAGGCGAGACGATTGCGTATGACTGGCCAAGAGGGGCCCTGGAGTGGCCACGTGCGTCTTTTGCGATCCCCATTGGTATGGAAAAGGGTCGGCCAGAGCCCCTCGGCGCATCGCGGGCTGCACCGAACTCAAAAGCCCCAGGATATGTGAACTTTGCTCTGCATAGCGCAGTTGCTGAGAAGGTCACACTGTTCATACAGTGGTCTTGGGGCAATGGGGGCGAACCGGACACTATTGAAATAGCACTGAACCCAACAGTCCATCGAACAGGTGATGTTTGGCACGTGGCTCTTCCGATCGGGTTCCCAGGTGGTATACTTCCATTTCCAGCAAAGTCTTCTAGTGCAGGGATTTGTGCTTCTGGGGAAAACGATCATCCCACCGTTTTATATGGATACAAGTGTGATGGAGATCCTACACGAGGTGGATGGAGGTTCCATCCGGGGATGGTAATGTTTGATCCTCGTGCAACCTCATTACTACCTCCTCTAGGAAATTTCCAGGATCCACTCACGCGGATGCCCAAGTATCTAGGCTCCCTTGCAGATGTGATGAACGGAGGATCAATGTTTCAGTTGGCATATGATCCTGGCCCGATTAAAAAGGCCGCGGATGGATTCCGGAAAATGCGTCAAATTCCAGCGCAGGAAATTATATATGAACTGTCTGTGGCGAACTTTACCAGCCATGTCAGCTCTGAGCTGGGTGAAGTGGAGCAGGGAACTTATGCCGGTGTACTTGCTAAAGTCGACCACATCATTCAAACTGGAGCGACGACCGTTTTGCTACAGCCAATTGCCGCAAGCGCGCGCCGCGCAGAAAGTGATAGCTGGGGTGCTGCTCCAGTCAGTCTTTTCGCTCCAGATCCAAAATTTATGACACCCCACGGTGGTGATGCAGCTCACCAAATACGCCAGCTCATACGTGGCCTACATGCACGTGGTTTAGATGTACTTGTGCAATTTGTATTGACACAACTGGGAGAGGGAACAGATTCGTGTCCAGAGAGTCATAGTATTCGTGGCATTGATGTTTTCAGCTATTATCAATTAAACTGCTCAGGAAAACTTGAGTCAAACCCATTGGTGCCTGGTACCACAGTGCTAAATTTATGCTCGCACGTGACTCGGCGACTTATTGTTGATTCGTTGAGACACTGGCGGACAAATTTCGGCGTTGATGGCTTTCTTGTTGATTTCAGCATGGATATCGATCGCGAACCGTCGGGAAGGGCTACCTTGCTTGAGATGATTGCGCTAGACCCAGTTTTGGGTGGTAAGACTGACTCGGGAGGTGTATCAGCTGCACTTGAGCTGGCACGTGGTCATGCAACAAACAAATATCTTTCTGGAGGTGGCGTCCGGCTGTATCTTACACCAGCTGAGACTGAGCTTGGTCATAGACAGAAATCGGGGGTTTGGGGTGAAAGAAATTCACTGTTCTTGCGCGATATCACAAAATTCATGGAAGGGTCACGAAGCTCAATTGGCGACTTTGCAAGTCGTATATGTGGGAGTTTGGACCTCATCAATAGTCACAATTCTTTATCCTGTGGACATGTGATTAACTCTCTCACTATATCCTCGGTTGGAGACTCTTTGGCAGATGTAGCGAGTGACATTGCAACACGTGCAAAAGTTCAAGCAGCAGTTGTCGATAGTCAACTGACTGCTGAAGCAACGCATGAGCTAAAAGCAGGTGGATCGGCGTTTGTGAATACGGGCGCACCGCTTAAAACAATGCCGCCCATGCCGCCTACTCCGGCAGAGACTAATTTGATTATGCGCTCTTTGATAACGACGCTATTTATGTCTGATGGGATCCCATTGATCAATGCTGGAGACGAGTACGGCCACTCCCGTCGTGGAGGAGACTGTGCACCAAACACATGGAAGAGTGAATTCAACGGTTTTCGCTGGGATGCCGTGCAAACGGGCACAGCTGGCCACGCAATTCATACTTTTGTGGGAGCAATGAGTGCGTTTCGAAAGCGTCGAGCAGATCTGTTCAGCTCTGGTGGTACAAATGTGTACTGGACCACCATAGATGGATACTCTTCTCCAAAGTGGAACGATCCGCACTCGCCCCATGTGCTGATGTGTCGTCGTAAGGCCTCCAGTTGGCAGGTGCAAAGTGTCAATGCCGGCGAGGTTGCATCCTTACCAACACAAGATGTTGTGACAATTTTCAATGGCACCAGCGATCTTCAGAGTGCCGACGTTGGTCATCCACCAGCGGGCTTTGCGTGGGTGAGAGTTGTTGATACGTCCCTGGTATTTCCCTCAGACTGTACACTCAGTTATGTCGTCCTTTCTGGGTCAAGGGGAACATATCTAGTATCCCCACATGCTGTTGTCGTGTTGGAGCTTGCTCCAGCCCCGGAGGGCTATACAATTCCAGCTGAGAACGTCTAAATCAAATATGTCAGCAAAGGTGTGGGCACGAATTTCACACCTGTGACGGCGCATTACAAGCGATGAAATTCACACCAAACTTCGCTTCGATGCCCTCGCTCGCTTAGTGGGGGGCGTTGAAGAGTAAGAATAATTGGAAGTTCTCTCCTGTGGTTCAGACCACGCACACGATGTGTAAAACGAGTGAAACTACATAAAACCCACAGTTGCTTTCTGTTGATGACTCGCATAAAACCCATGCAATACCAGTAAATCCTCAATCGAGCGACCCAAACTATTGTATGTCACGTTTTGCATCAGATCTTTCCCAAAACATTTGTCTCCAGGTTCTTGCGATGCTGTTGGTATATTAAGTTTGATGAAATCATGGGATCCCGCAAGCAGCTGGGCTGTTTCAACCTTGATGTTGACCGCGGTTTGATGAGCAGCAAACAGATGACGCTTGAAGCGATGAACCGCTATCCGGCGTGGGTCACGGCCGAGATCTGGAGGGAGCTGGTCGATGAAAATGATTTTGTGAATCACGGCTAGAATTTCAGAAAGTGGATTGGGTATTGGACGAAAACAATCGGATGCAACCTTGAATTTTTTGTCGTTTTGTGCAGCAGGAGCGACACTTGACCATCTTGCAGGGATCTTAGAATTCTCCTTCCCTTTAGTTTTGAAAGTTAGGTCATGTTTGTTAGCCGCAGAGACTACCATGGTATCATCATGTACATTTTTCATAAGTCGACGATATTCCTCTGGTTTGATTGAGCTTGCGGATCGTAAGTGCAAAATTGCTTCATGCTTCTGCAAATCAATTTTGCCTACCGATGGCATCAGCCCATTTGCTTTATCGTGGTTATAGTCGCTCTGTAACCTGGTGTGCGCGCGCTGCAGATGGTCAAGTGAGCGCATAAGATATGGTGCACACGCAGCAGCAACTTCTAATATCGACGGCCTCTTATCTGGATTGGTAACTAGCAGCCTTCTAACCAAGCCAACCAGGGCGGGAGAATATCGTCCAGGATTGTCATCGTTTCGCAGTGGAGAAGAACGCTGTGTGATCGACCATCTTTGGGTGGTGCGGCTGTCGTAAACTCGAATGATATCATCGATCTGATTGTTCGGTCTCGGCAAACGTTTCGTAAATGCATCAAGGGGCTCATACCGACCTTCAACGATCGCCGATGCCAGCGCTAGTGGGTTCGACGCCTCGAAAGGAGGACGCAAAGCCAGCATAAAATACAGAACGCACCCCAGTGACCAAATGTCAGCTTTTTCACCATATGACGCATGTATGATTATTTCAGGGCATGAAAAAGGCATAGTGCCAACTGCTGACTGCATATTTTCCTGATTTCTTCGGGAGTTTGTTTGATTGCATTTGTGTGCCTTGGCAAGGCCAAAATCTGCCAACTTGACTCGTTTCGTGCCGTGCTCAAGTAGTATGTTGTTCGGACTGAGATCACGATGAACAACTCCTTTTTCGACATGAATATAATTCAGTGCAAGCACGATCTGAATGAATATCTCCCATATCAGTTTCTCGCACAATACTCGATTCTTGTCTGCGGTACTGTTGATGTAATCAAACAGATTTTGACCTTCTACCAGCTCCTTCATGAATCGACACAAACTCAACCCAGCAAAATTTAAAACAAAAAACAAAAAAAGTCTCAAAAAGCATGCAAAAGGGGTTACCCATTAATGCTTTCCTCACCATTATGATATATAATTGATTGTTTTCCATGAATGACTCGTGGTAGTTCACTATATTTGGGTGTTCAAGTTTACTCAGAATCTCAATCTCCATAGCGACGCGACCAACCGACGCCGTGACCTGTTTGAGAGATTCCCCAAAAGTGTCTCTGTCTATGCCTGTATCTAGCTCTTTCATCGCAAAAACAGTATTCAAACAATCTTTCTCCTTGTGCACCCGGTAGACGCTTGCAAAAGCGCCAGTTCCAAGGAGTTCATCAACTACATAGCCATGGATAACTCTCAAAGGCTTTGGACCGGTGCCTCTTCGGTCAGCGTTGATATCCTCTAGTGAAGACAGAGTAATCTTTACGAGTGAGGAAGGCATGCTGAGCCATGCATGCGCAAGATGGCGATACATACGAATATCTTGCATGTAGTGACCGATATCGATAAAAGCACCGAACATTTCAGCCTGAAACAGATGTTGAAATGTTTTCCGATTATGAGCAGTACTGAAAAGGAAACGCAACACTCTAAATGCATGAGCGCTAATTTCACATATAGGCCGAGATGAGCGTTCTTCCATGGAGAAGTCATGTGTATCTGTCAATAATTTCCCAAGAAGATAAAAGCCATTGAAGTCTTGGATTTGCCTGCTTCCGACATCATCTGTAGCTAGTTTTGTCAATGCTGAACAAACCAAACAAGTCACTGCAGGTTGTTGAAATCTGAGCTCATCGGAAATGCGAGCTGTAGAGTTCGGAATCAGGAGGGCCAAAAGTATTGGTACTCCTCCTAGATCACGAAATTCCTCAACTGCAAGCGTGTCTGACAATAGACAGCCAAGTATCCGTAGCGAGGACTCTAGAATAGCTTGATCAGAGCTCCTTCGAATCAAGCTCATCAACACAGAAACACTCCCAAGCCGCCTAAGCTCGTTTTTGCCCTCTGCGGTCTTACTCATCATTTGTAGAAGTTTTCCCGCAATATGGTTAAAAGGTGCATCATACTCGCACATGATCAGCAGGACATAGTAAACACTGCTGTGACACACAACCAGTTCAGCACATTTTTCTGTTTGCAAGCAAATCGCATTTAAGGTAACCAGGACAGAAGCAAGTATGGAAGCGTCCCGAGTAGAGATAAGAGAGAGAGCCGTCTGGTGCACGTCATAGTCGATAAGGAGCTGCGAGGGACATGCGGCCCATTCCGACGCCAGCTTTTTGAAGATCGAAGCAATCTCTGACAGAATCTCGGTTCGAAACATATAGTTTGCTCCTTTGGTCTCAGGAGGTTCTCTAGAATAGATTGAGGCGTACTGCTTGTACTGTTGACTAAGTGTCTGGACTGCACCCTCGATTGTAAACAGCTCTGAAACAAAGGCGCGTTCACGAAGAAATAGACGCACACACTGCAGGACTCGAAGAACGCATCTTGGCGAAGCAGCATGTTCGCGCGCCGGTGCCGCTGTGTAATCCCGCGTCATCAAACGACGCCTTACCAGCATTGAAAACACATCCCGTAGCGCAAAATGCGTATTTCGCGACCCATTTTCGCTGTTCACGTCGTCGCGACTCTGTTCTGTCAGATAGACTGCGAGTTCCTCCAAGGCCAAGTGCTCTGCGTTCAAATTATCACAGTCTTCTGTGTTGGGTGCCTGTCGTAAGAGTGAAATGAGGGAGCTTGCTTCTAGGAAAGACAAACCCTGATTATCGGCGCCACATTCACGGTTTTCGTGATCGTGATGGCGTTCTGGACACGCATGGCTGCGTGAGTGCGTTGAAAACAATTCGCTTTGTTTCATCAGAGTCAATTCTTGAAAGCTGGTGCCAAAGAAGTCGATATTATAACCACGGAAACTTATCGGTCACCGAAAATAGAGTATTGTCCAGTAATACACTCGGGAGTCGAATAAAATCGATTCAATGCGTGCCGGTGCCGAGTTGTCGCGGCATAGTAGCTTGTCAGTAAACGGCTTGACTGCCTGACCGAATGCGGGCAACCACCGAACGAATATTTAATTTCATCGTTCGTTCTAATAATATATATATATAATTAATAATAATTATTATTACCTTCATTCGTTTGAAAAACCTGGTCGAACACACTTTTGAAGCCCGCCCGAGGGCCGTCAGCTGGCATGTCGTCGGGATGAAAAGTTGATAATATGGCGCGAGGCGCCACGAGAGGTCGACTCGTGCTGGATGACGACGATTCTGCGCGATATCGTGTTGAAATTTTGAAGGAGG
>NZJA01000022.1 GCA_002691835.1 Planctomycetota bacterium | reverse complement strand
GCGGTGGCAAAGGCATTTGCAACAGAGACCCTGCGCAAGGTCGTCAATGATTGCATGGACGTCGTCGCCGGTAATGCCATATGCAGAGGTCCGCGAAATGAGCTCGCCAATGCATACTCAGCGGTACCTGTGGGAATCACTGTTGAAGGTGCCAACATTCTGACTCGTACCCTCATCATTTTTGGGCAGGGTGCCGTTCGCTGTCATCCTTTTGTGCAAAAAGAACTCGCCGCTGTCGAAAGCGGAAATTTAAAGGCTTTTGATCAGGCGTTTTGGGGACATGTCGGCTTTGTGGTATCCACGGCTGTCCATAGCCTTCTTCACCGACTGACTGGAGCTCGCTTTGGCCCCCGTCATTTCGCAGGTTCTATCGGGCGCAGCCACCAGAAACTAACGGCTCTCTCAAGCGCATTTGCTCTGTGTACCGATGCTGCAATGGGAACTCTCGGTGGAACTCTCAAACGAAAAGAGCACCTCACAGGAAGACTCGCAGATGCCCTGACATGGATGACCGTCGGATCTGCCGCTCTCAAAAAGTTCCAAGACGATGGAAGACCTGAACGTGACAAAGATGTCGTCGATTACCTGATGCAGCTTTGTGTCAGAGAAACAGAATTGGCGATGGGAGGATTTCTCGACAATCTGCCTTTGAGACCGGCAGCATGGGGCCTGAGACTTCTTGGAGTCCCCGGCGGCCCCCGCAGCAACGGTCCCGATGATCGACTGTCTGCGAAGGTCTGTTCACGACTGCTCGACGGTGGCGAGCTCTGGCATTCCCTGACGGGCTCTGTGCTTCCACGAAAAGTCTCTTCTCCGGGATTATGGACGCTGGAAAATGCTCTCGAAAAGGTCGTTGCGGCTCAGGGAGACAGGGATGCTCTCAAAGAAGCCGTTCGTCGAGGAGATCTCGCGAAAGCTCCTCTCTCTGCACTTGTCGAAAAGGGTCTGGAAAAAGGATTCATCGATGCCGAGGGAGCCCTTCGGATTCATTCCGCAGAGCAGGCCCGTAATGAGGCGATCGCTGTCGATCACTTCGCGACTGGTGAGATTCCTTCCTCCTCAAACCACATCACCAATGAAAATCTTGCCAATCAGCGCAAGGCCAACTGATTCAAATCCCATCAAAACAGAGAGGGCCGGATCCTTCAGAAGGATCCGGCCCTCTCTTCATGAAGAGTCGCTGAATAAATCACGGCCTCAAGAGTCTTGCTCAGACGTCTCGCTGACAGATCCTTCAGCCCCCCCTCCAGGAATGATCCTCTGTAAAGCCGGAAGTAAAAGAAGTGCCCCAAGCATGTTGCCTGCAAACATGAAGCTCAGAAGAACTCCCATATCGGCTTGAAGCTTGAGATCGGAAAAGATCCATGTGGCCACACCGACTGCCAAGGTCAGCCCCGTCACCAGTACAGCATTTCCCGATCGACGCAGGGCCACAAGGTATCCCGCAGAAAGAGAAAGTCCCGATCGACGGGCGAGGAGGAGCTGGTGTGTGAGATATATGCCGTAATCGACCCCGATTCCAACGCCCAAAGCGGCAACTGGAAGTGTCGAAACTTTGAGGCCTATCCCGAGAAGGACCATGAGCGAGTAACAGAGAATACTCACCAAAACCAAGGGCAAAACGACGCACAGAGTCGCGCGGATCGAGCGGAAAGCAAGCAGTCCAAGAGCAATCACGACCCCATAAATCGTCAACAGCATACTTAACTGTGCTGCTGAGACCACCTCATTCGTGGCTGCCATGACGCCGACGTTTCCTGTCGCCAGACGGAAACGAGCCACTCCATCGGTCCCGTAGGTCTGATCAAATAATTCCACGGCATCGGTCACACGAGTGATGGTCGCAGCCTTGTGATCCTCAGTGAAGATCATCACCGTCATGACACTGGCATCGGAATTGAGCAACCCACTGGAAGTGTCGATACTTGAAAGCGACTGCATCAGCATATCGCCGTTGCGTGGAAGCTCTCGCCATTTTGGAGAACCTTCACTCCATGCAGCCGTCAAAATCCGAGACACCTGAGGAAGAGAAAGAGTCGAGCGGACTCCCTCGACCTGACTGATCTGCCATTGAAACTCGTCGATCAGATCCATCACATCATGGTCGATACTGCCATCGGCATGACTTTCTACGATGACTGTCATGAGATCGACACCGATTGAAAATGAATCTGCAATCGTCAATGAATCGACGTTGTATCGGGAATCGGGTCGCAACTCTGGCAAACCTTGATCCGCATCACCAATGATGACCTGGTTGGCAGAATCGTAAGCCAACAACCCACCGCCCAGAGCAAGGACAACCAATATCCCGGCGAAGACCGGTTTTGTCGCAATATTGATCTTCTTCCAGAGGCTTTCACGCAGGGGCATCGGCTGCGAAAGCCGATCGATCAACTCTGGACTGACCTTCAAGCGTGCCAGGAGCAAAGGCAACAGCATGAATCCTGTACCAAAGATCAGAATCACCCCTGTTGCCGACATGACCGCCAAATGCTGAATCACTGGAATCGGTATAAAAAGGAGCGTCAGGAATCCGACAGAGTCACTGATGAGGGCTACGAAACCGGGAGTCAGCAACTGCTGATAAGCCTGACGTGTCGCTTCAGCAGGAGACAATCCGTCCCGAAGTCCTGACGAAAGGGCCCCGACCATCTGAACACCATGGGACATCGCTATCGCAAAGA
The DNA here is from genome assembly GCA_002691835.1 of Planctomycetota bacterium. The sequence continues at coordinate 12,613 of NZJA01000022.1, read as the reverse complement.
TCAGGAAGGGCACGAGAATCGACATCGGATCAAGGCCATACCCAAGAGTGGTAATACTTCCCATCGTCCACACCACTGCCAGCAATGACGTTGCCAAAGGCAAGAGAGTCAATTGCCAAGAACGAGTAAAACCGCGAACAAAGACAGCAGTGACGGCCAATGCAATCAGGAAGAAAGCTGCCACCCATATGGCACCTGAGGCGATGTCATGAACAGCCTTGGAAAATCCGATCATATGAATGTCGACCTGATCGTCGACATAAGGATCGCGAATCAATTCTTCCAGATGTGCACCGACTTCGATGGGGTCAGGAGCTTCGCCGGTCTCTGGATCGGTTTCGATCAGACGAGCACTGACCATTGCTGCAGAAAAATCGTTAGCAACCAAACGCCCCACCTGGCCCGACTGCAGAACATTTTCACGAACCAGCTGAGCCATCTCTTCTGTTGGTTGCCAATCCGCTGGCACGACGTTTCCACCTTCAAAGCCACCTTCAACGATGCGTACGAAGCGAACGTTGGGTGTAAAGATGGAGGTAATGGAGGAGCGATCGACCCCCGGAACAGCTCCGAGAGCTCGGGTTACAAGTCTGACTTTTTCGAGGGAATCGGGGTTAAACAGATCCCCTTCCCGATTACGGACTGCGATCAGAAGCCTGTTTGCTCCGCCAAATTGAGATTGGTATTCGCGAAATACTTCCATCCAGGGGTGATTCTTGGGCAGCTGTTTTTCAAATCCCGCATCGATCGCAAGGCGGCTCGCCTGGAAGACCAATAACAAGGTGACCAGAGTCAGCCCCCACAACACCATGCGGCTGTTTCCAAATAGAAAGCGAGAGAGTTTCTCAATCATCGTTGCTCCCCCGCTTTAAGAGGAGATCCGCCATGCCCGAGAATAAATCGATAGCCCTTCTCTCCCAGCCCGAGAACAGAGTCATCCAGCAGAGGGAGCGGCTCGGAAAGTAGCCTTCGATCGGCTTCGCGAACTTCCAGAGAGGTCCACTCGCCACTCGTTGGCGAACGTAGCAGTGAAACTCCTTCAGCCCCGACGACAATAACGGTGTCGTCGGTCAGCAGTGCACCACCAAAAAGGGTCGCATCCGTTGGGACAGAAATCTTCTTCCAACGAGAAACATTCCCTTCCCATAAATTTCCTCTGAGCCCCATCAAAATCCAGCGATCCTTCATGATGAGGATATCAAACAATGTCCCCTCGTAGGGAGTGGGCAACTGCTTCCAGCTCTTCCCCTGATCACTGCTCGAATAGAGTGAGCCAAATTCACCGACGGTTACGAGGCCTTCTTTATGGGATTTCACTGAATACAGGTGCGGACCGTCTTCACTTACGAGTCCCTGTTCCCATGTCAGTCCATCATCGGAACTGGTCAGAATCAAACCAAAAGCACCAACCGCCACAAGTTTGCCAGCCCCGGCATCGGCAATAGAAAACAGAGCCAGATCTTGTTCAGGGTCATGATGGACCGCTTCCCAAGTTGCGTCTGCATCCTTCGAACGGAGAATCGTACTTTCGTGACCGACTGCAAAAGCAACTCCGTCACTGCGAAGAAGAACATCTGAGAGCAGGCGACGGGTGGGAGATGAAACTTGAGCAAAGGATTGACCACGGTCCTTCGATTGCAGAATCAAACCACGTTCACCAACCAGCAGGATTCGGTCTTTAAACAGATCGCCAGCAACGTAAAGAGCGCTCGACAATCTATTTTGAGCAATCCTTGACGAAAGGTCCGGAAGCGGGCGACCGATCTTCTTTGAAGCATCCGAATCCTGGGCTCGTCCTTGAGCAACGGGCGAAATCACCTGCGCAAAAAGGACTCCCACGAAAATTAAGAAGAGCAGCCACCGGAGTGAGTGAGGAAATCTGTTCACGATGATTGTTTCCTGCACTGGAGAATCCAACGATTCCGGCGATCGACACACTTCGTCACCACCGGCAGGGGTCTGGATTCACCTGTGAATTGAAAAGCGGCTCCCCAATTTGGGGAGCCGCTGGAGAACTATTAGCGCTTGCCGCGACGCGAGAGCGCCGCAGGTGAGAAGTTGCTGTCCTTCAGATTTTCGACCCACTTCTCAATTTGCCCTTCGGCATTAAATCCGATGGTCAGATAACGACCGTTTTGAAGGTCGTAATGAGAAAGCATGGTGTCGTAAAGAGCAGGAACATCGTAATAAATGATCGGGTAGGCTTCCGAAACTCTCCAAATATTGTCGGAGTTGTCGTACTGGTCGATGACCAACGCCTGCCACGAATCCTCGTCGAAGAAAAAGGTCCTACGCTTGTAGAGATGACTGGTGCCATCCTTCACAACCGCATCGACTTCCCAGACCCTATGCTTCTCATAACGAAGCATATCCGGATTGAGATGGCCGGCCTGAATCAGGCTACCCGGATCCTTCTCAGCGTTGTGTGCTTTGTAACAGTTGTAGGGCACCAGCAACTCACGACGGCCAACGAGCTTCCAGTCGTAGCGCTCCGGGCTGCCGTTGAACATGTCGAACTGGTCATTGGTTCTCTGACCGTCACTGGCAGTCCCCGGGTTGTCAAAGGAGACCTGGGGAGCACGGCGGACGCGACGCAGTCCTTTGTTGTAGACCCACGCTTTCCGAGGGTCTGAAGTCTGGTCGAGTGTTTCGTGAACGTGAAGTTTCGTGCCTGCCAGTCGCGGAGGACCGGTGACACCCTGATAGAACTTGGCAAAGACATTGTCCGAGTTCTCAGAAGTCATGCCCTCCGCATTATAACGGTAGAGCACTTCTTCCTCGATGGTCACCATGGTGTGGCGACCATCTGCGATCGGAGCCACCTGACCCACTGTTCGCATGGTCGAAGCACCCCGAAAGCGCAGAACATGATTCCAAATGCCGTGCAACCCTTCGGTTGGAATTGGAAATGGAGAAGTTCGACGGCAATTTTGAACGCCGTTACCGTCATCGGTCAAAGATGCGGTCGTCGCATTTTCTTTTGCAGCGGCGTAGATGTCTTCCGGGTAGGAAGCGGTCCTTCTCGATTCGTATACATTCAGCTTCCAGGTCTCTGGATAACGCTGAAGCATTGCCATCTGACCTGGTGAAAGAACATCCTTGTACTTGTCGGCATTGGCTGCCGTCACGGTGTAAAGGATCTTGTCACCTGGAAAAGGATCGGCGTAGTGATCTCCCGATTTCCAACCGGCGACCGGCTTCGTGAGCCCGCCATTCCAGGCAGGAATCGATCCGTCCTTGTTCCCAGCCTTGATGGCTCCGATGGGCGTCAAATCTTTCCCCAGGCGTTCAGCACCATCCTGAGGTTCTGCGTTGTTGGCCGCGACTAATGCGAGGCTGCTCAACAAAATGAGAGTAGTAATCAAAGATCTGTTTAACATTTCTGTCTCTCCTCCTAGAAGGAATAACTCGCGGTCAGCGACATGAAGTCCCGGTCATTCAACAGGTTGTAACGTCCGCCACCGAAACTGTTGGTGTAACCCAGTTTGACATCCCAAAGTCCCAAAGCACCTGTCGCCACCGAGAGACTCAAAGTCTTGCGACCCTCGATGAAGTTGGCCACGGGTACCGGCGATGTGCCCTTAAAGTCGTGGTAGTAGGCGATCTGGGGGATCAAAGGCAAGGGACCGAAAAAGTTGTAGTAAGTGGCCCTTGAAAGAACCCTGTAGCCCATCGACAACCGATCCGGGAAAGCATCGATCGACTCAGTTCCGGGCTGGATGCCGAGATTCGTGAAGAAGTCATTCCCCGAGGTGTAGGTTCCCACCGCCTCGTAACGAAACTCATTCTTGTCGTCCATCTCGTTCACCATAGTGGCTCCGAGTTCACCCACGACAGCCACCTGATCTGCCCCGAATAGTCCAGGAAAGAGACGGCTGACAGTGAACTGGGCCTGGGCGACATCCTTGCGCACGTAGCCGGTGACCTTTTCGTCGTAATCGTAGACGCCGAGCTGGTTCTGGCCGAAGACCGCATTCAGCGGTGAGAGCGAGGCGAGAAGGATCTCCACGTCGTCAACCTGCAAGGGCTGGTCGAGGTGAAGGGAAGCCTCACCCTGAATCGCCCAGCCAGTCATTCCGAGATCTGAGTTGAAACTCATTCCGAAGGTCTGAATATCCTCAGGGAACTCGAGGAAGTATTCTGCACTGGCACCGTAGTTTCCGGCGGCAACGCCCGGCTCTGTTCCGGTGATGGAACTGATCAGCGGCAGTCGACTGTGAAGATTCGTGTAGTAGAAACCGACTTCAGTTCCTCCAAAGAGATCACTGTACCAACGAGCAGAGAGACCGTACTGACCGGAGTCACTCGCCTCACGATCTCCAGTCCGGGTCACCCCCACTCCAACGGGCGCAGCTTCAACCGGGTCCACTGGTCCAGGAGGATTGTCGATCACGTTTGGATCAACACCAAATCCGAGCAGCACCACATTGCCCCCTGGTGAAGCAATATCACTGGTGCTGAAGAAGGAGCCGTATGGCTCCAGACGTGTCTTCCGTGAAGCCAACTGATAGAAGCCCTGGAGGTCGATGTTATCGGTGAGCTGATAATCGAACTTTAGAGCTGGAACAGGAACGAGTGCTTCCTTGATCTCCGAGCCGGCAGCACGAAGCTTGGAAACATCCACCGGGTTCACAGTGTTGAGTCCGTTCTGAATGAACGTGCTCTCTCCCCAGTTGATCACCTGGCTTCCGAGAGTCAGCTGAACCGGCTTATCGCCAAAGTCAAATTCACGACGCACCCAAGCATCGAGAAGGACCGCATTTTTTCCTGCGAATCGCTCGGTTGTCCCTGTTATCGCAGGACGCCCTTCCTGAAGGATATCGCCTTCACGAATTGCGAAATCACGGAAGTAGAAACCCCTGACGAAAAACTCGTAGTCATCGTAATCGACAGAGATCTCATGGAGAATCTTGAAGTTTTTCGAAAAGAAATCGCCCTTGTCGTAATTCAAGTTACCGTCATCGCCATTCAGCGAAAACGCTGTACCGCCATTGACGGTACCAATAATGGACTCGTCACGACTGGAAACTCGCCACGAAAAACCCATGCTCGCGGTCGTGTCAAACTGACCGGTCACCCTGCCACTCAGCAGGTCAAACTCGATCGCCTGAACATTTCCGGGCAACAGGGTCATCAGCAGTAACCCGGTCAGGGTCCATGTGATTCTTCGCAACGAAGCTTGCGGGGAACAGACTCCTCGCATGGGGCGTACCTCCTTCGGTCCATCATCGATTCGGGGAAACAGATGGTTCCATCTCCCGATTGATCTGCTCAGTACAGTTCGAGTGCATCCCAATCATGAGAGGCCGCATGACTTCACGAATCCGAGAAGCCCGCTGCAACCCAACTCTGGATCACCCATATCGCACGTTCATTGTCGCTACCGCTGAAACTCCACTCCGAGAGCCCGAAATCCAATCGTCCGGATCGTAATGGCAGTCGGTCGGGGTCTCCTCTTTGCCGGAAAACTGGAGACCACTCGGGCCTCGCCACCGGAACTTCAGGATTCTCCCCGCATTCAGAAATGCAACTCCACAAAAGGAAGCCCTTTCCGAACCGGGGAAGATACGGGATTGGAGGGGGTGTGAACAAGGGGAGACCCGTTTTCGGCGAGAAGTTCCTGTTCTCTCCCGACAGCCCCATCAAATGCCAGAGGCCCTCAAATTCGCTGGATAATCAGTGTTCAGGCCATCAATTCCCACTCCCCTGTGGCATACTTCTGCCACACCACCCGATGAGGTTGCCAACGGAGGAAACCCATGACAAATCCAACTCAGGATGATTACTGGCCCATAGAGATCCCCATCCACGTCACTTGGGGTGATATGGACGCCTTGGGACACGTCAATAACACCCGTTTTATTGGCTGGTTTGAGGAAACCCGCTTCGAGGCTTTCAAAAGAATCGGCGGTGGTCAGATCGGACCTCATGCGATTCGAGGACCCATCCTTGCCAAGGTCGAATGCATCTTCCGCGCACCCGTCGTCTTCCCCGAAGATTTGGTCTCCGCCATCCGTGCGACAGACATCGGCACCGATCGGTACACCCTCGAGCATCAAATCACCTCAGTGACTCATGATCGGGTTGTCGCCATCGGTTCCTCTCGAATCATCGAAGTCGAATACGCAACCGGCAAGAAGGTCGCCTTGACCCCCGAAGCTCTTGAGGCGCTGGAAAAGATCCGCCGTTAATCCTGGGATTTCAAATCCGATTCGCCTTTGATTACTTTTTACGGCCGATTCCTTTTTTGAGACCGAAAGCTATTGAGGATCAAAAAGGGATCCGGGACCTTCCACAAAGAGATCCGGCATGGGTTTCACTTCCGGGTCACTGGCATAAGGCTGAAGATCGGTGATCCCGACACGAGCCAGAATTTCTTCGTCGAGAAGAAACTGCCCCGTCACCTGCTTTGGATCCTGTTGAACCAGGGCATGCCAGGCATCTGCCATGATCTGTGGCTTGCGAGTGGCCCGTCGATCCACTCCCGGAATCATTCTCAAGGCTTCGGTATCGATCACAGTCTTTGGCCAGAGTGCATTGACAGCGATCCCTGCTCCTCTGAACTCTTCACTCATCCCTAACACGCACATGCTCATCCCATACTTTGAAATGGTGTAGGCAGTGTGACGGGCAAACCAGACCGGATTCATCGACATAGGGGGCGACAGATTGACGATGTGCCCGCCCTCTTTCATGGCCGCCACTGCCGCCCGAGTCAGGGTGTAGGTTCCGCGGACATTGACATCCCACATCAGGTCAACCCGTTTCATCGGCGTAGCCGATACGGGTGTCAGGCTGATGGCGCTGGCATTGTTGACGAGGAGATCGATTTGGCCGAACTCCTCAACCGCACGTGCCACGGCAGCATCCACGAGATCATCCTCACGAATATCCATCTGTACCGGCAGAGCTTCTCCGCCAGCAGCACGGACTTCCTCTGCCGTCTCGTGGATGGTTCCGGGCAACTTCGGATGCGGATCCACGGTCTTTGCGGCAATCACCACCCGTGCTCCGTCAGCGGCGGCGCGCAACGCGATCGCCTTGCCGATTCCTCGACTGCCTCCGGAAATGAAGACCACCTTACCGGCGAGTCCGGTATTTTCTGCTGAGTTCATTCTTCACCTCCGACCCTGCGTGGATAATTGGGTCTGCGCTTTTCTAAAAATGCCTGAACTCCCTCAGGGAACTCATCACCCCCGGCACATTGACTAAAACTTTGAGCTTCTGCCTCAAGAGCCGCTTCAAGATCATACTCGGGTGTCCGAATCAGTCGGCGAGTTTTCGCGAGAGCTCCCGCAGGCCCGGCAGCCAAACCGTGACAAACTTTCAGGACCGTGTCTTCCAGCTTGTCGGCTGTCACCGATTGGGCAAAGAGCCCCCACTCGACAGCCTGCTCACCACTGATCAACTCATTGAGCAGCGCCATCTGCATCGCCCGCTGCCGTCCAACTCGACGGACGAGCTGGAACGTCGATCCCCCATCGGGGCTGGTACCGATACCACTGTAGGCAAGAGTCACCTTTGAATCGACGGCACAAATGACGAGATCACAGGCCATCGCCAGGCTCAGACCGAAGCCCGCACAGGCCCCGTGAACTTGAGCGATCACCGGAACCTCCATACGGTCGATGGCGAGGATACTCTCGTGCACCTTACGAATCTCTTCGAGAACCACCTGCCGTCGCTTCTCTGGATCGGTCTCTGCGTCAAACATGCCAGCGAACCAGCGAAGATCGCCCCCCGCCATGAACCCGCGGCCCTGGCCCATGATCCGCAAGACACGAACCTGCGGATCTGCGCCGATTTCTGCCAGCACGGCGGACAGCTCCGCCACCATTTCCCCGTTGAGGCTGTTGATCGTCTGCGGTCGATCGAGAATCAGGGTCTCGACCCCGAATTCATCGATCCCCGTGCGTTTCAGTGTTTCCCAGTCGGTTTTCAAGTCGGTTTCCCCTTCCGAAACGTGGTCCCTCAGACTCCCTGAAATGGGTCAGAGGTCCCCCTTTGTGACCGATGCGTTGCCATGTTGCGGCTCTCTCCGAAGCAGAACAAGGGTTCGTCCACAAGGTGGGTGCGATGCGAACAGATGTTCGCTAAGATCGTCGCCCCACGAAAGGACGCCTCATGACCTGCGACGAAACCCGAAACGAGAAATCTGAACAGCCGCAATCTCGAAACCCGCAATCTCGAAACCCGCAATCTCGAAATCCGACGCTCAAAAATACAAACCCTGGTTACCCGCCATCGCGACGGCCTCAATCTCTCATGCTCCATGTCGATATCGATGCGTTCTTCGCCTCCGTCGAACAAATCCGGAATCCGCGACTCGCCGGTCGCCCCGTCGCTGTGGGCAGTGGCGTCATCGCCTCTTGCTCCTACGAAGCCCGCGAACATGGACTCCACGCGGGCATGCCTCTCGGACGCGCCGTGCGTCAATGCCCAGCTCTGGTCATCGTCCGAGGTCGCGAAACCGTCTATCGAGCCTACGCACGCCGACTCTTCGAATTGTGCGAAACCCTTTCCCCGCGTCTTGAGGAGCATCTCGATGAAGCCTACTGCGACCTTTCGGGAACCCAAAAATTGTTCCCTGATCCCGTCGCCGAAGCCCGACGCCTCTGTCGAGAAGTCCACGCAAATACCGGGCTGACGGTAACCGTTGGTCTCGGACGAAATCGTATGTTCGCCCGTCTCATCGGACGCTTGCACAAACCAAACGGAATCGGTTACCTCGCTCCTCAACAAGAAGAAAAACTCCTGTGTGCACTGCCGATCATCGAACTACCCGGAATTGGCCCCCGCACTGCCGAACGCCTCGATCGCCTCGGAATCAGCACTGTTGAAGAACTGCGTCAACTGACCCCCCCCACTCTCTCCGGCCTTTTCGGGCGTCAGGGAGAAATCCTTTATCAACGCTGTCGCGGAGAGGATCACCGCAGTATCGGCGGCCGCGAGATTCCTCGTACTCTTCAGCGTGGAACCTCTTTTGATGAAGACATCGCCTGCCCCCAAACCTTGGATGCCATGCTCGAATATCTCACCGAACGCGCGGGGGCCGATCTACGCCGCCGTGGACTTCTCGCCGGAGGCCTCTCGGTACAGATCGTCTACAGCGATCGAATCCGCGACCGGCGACGACGGCCGCTGCGCCTCCCCTGTCAGGATGATCCAACGCTGATCAGCACTGCGCTCGAATTGCGAAGATCTCTTCAGCAAAGGCGTACAGCAGTTCGATTCATCGGCGTCATCCTCGACCGCATCGCCGTGCGGCCTGAAGCCACTCAACAGGAACTGTTTCCAACCAGCGGAGAAGGTGAATCGACGACCTTTCCTGAATGCGAAGCCGAACTGCAACAACGGCAGAACTGGCAAAAACTGCTCCCTCAGGTCGACCGAATCCGTGAACGTCACGGACACGGCCTGCTACTGAGGGGCAGTGCTCTGGCTTTGCAAAAGAACCCCGAAAACCAGAACAGTGACCCGACGACTCCGGCAATTCGTCGTGACCGGCAAGGTTTGATCCTGCGAACCTCCTGCCTCACACGCTGAAAAGCGATATGCTGAAAACATCCAGAAGGGACCGCAGCCGCTGGAAATAAGCTGAGGAGGCGGTCAAAGAATTGCGAAGGGAAGACTCTTGCTCTACTACGCTGCCTGCTGTCAGACCGATCACCCCCACCCTCGTCATCGCGATGAGATGGAGGGTGTAACCACCCGTCTCATCGAGCAACTCGAAAATACGGTGGTTGGCTATCAGCCATTCCATGACATCCGCCTCGTCGTTTTCCCCGAGTTCGCTCACGCCGGTCCCATCTACGAAACCGTCGAAGAACTGACCGAAAAACTCGCCGTCGAAATTCCCAATCCCCATACCGATCGGCTCGCCAAGATCGCCCAGAAGCATCATGTCTGGATCCAGAGCGGCTCCTTCCTCGAAGTCGATCCCCGCTGGCCGGATGCTCTCTTCAACACCACTGTACTGATCTCCCCGAATGGAGAAATTCTCAGCCGCTACCGCAAGGTCAATCCATGGATTCCCTGGGAGGTTCACACCAGCCCCCATGACATCCCCGGTTACGACGAACCTCTGTTTCCCGTCACCGAAACAGAAATTGGCAAACTTGGAGTCGCCACCTGCTACGACTGGCTATTCCCGGAGACCTGTCGCGAGCTGACTCTCGGCGGAGCAGAAGTCTTAATTCGCATCAGTGCGTATATGGACCCATGGGGAGCCACCGAACCTCTCGACTGGTGGACCCTGATCAACCGTAGTCGTGCGGTGGAAAACCTCGCCGCTGTCGTCGCTTGTAATCAGGGAGCTTCCACTGATCACTACCCCCCCTTCTCATGGCCCGGTTCAAGCATGATCGTCGATCTGGATGGTCGCGTCCTGACACAGGCCGCTGCGGGTCCAGGCCAAGCAAACGTCGTCGGCCCCGTCGCCCTCGGCAATCTGCGGGAGGAAAGACGCCGCAGGCAAGGACATGCCATGCCGGCCCACCTGCGCACAGAAGCCTATCCCCGACAGCGGAAGTCCTGCTATCCCGGGAACCCGCAATCAGAGCAACGTCGAATCCGAGCTTTAAATGAAAGCATCCAGTCAGCAAAGGATAAACAGGGCTGGTAAATCACTACCGAGTCCATGCAAGACGTGTCTATACTAATTCACAGTTGACGCCTCCTCGCCTTTAAAGCATCCGGCGAACTCGAGCAGATAACGAGGATAGAAACATGAATGACTCTTCGAGGGAAAAACCCGATCTGCAAAGGTTGCGCATCGATCGGACTCCTTCCGCCACCGGTACCTCCCGAGGTCCATTCCTGCTGATACTGCTCATTCTCGTGAGCTACATCGGCTGGAAAGAGTGGCCCACCGCACTTCAGGATTCCACGGTCGAAGTGGATACCACCCGAGTTCAGAGACGCGGAGGCGCAAAAGCCAGAACCGGGACTGCGGCCAATGGTTACATCGTCGCCCGCCGTCGTGCTGCCCTGTCGACCGACATCCCTGGCAGACTGGTAGAACTTAATGTTGAAGAAGGATCGCGTGTCGTACAGGGAGATGTCGTCGCCCGTCTCGATACCCGAGAACTGGAAGCTTACCGCGATCGCTTGAATGCGGAAGTTCGGGCGGCCCGTGCCACCGAAAAGCAAGCTCGCCTCGCCATGGAACGCCAGCGCAAACTTAGCTTGACGGAAGACGTTCCGACCAGTGCTCTCGACAGTGCCGAAGCCACTTACGAAGGAGCCAGCGCACGCGTCGAGTCGCTGCAGGCATCCCTTGCGGAAATTCTGGTGCGCCTCGACAAATCGACGGTCTATGCGCCCTTTTCCGGGGTCATCGTTCAGCGGAATGCGGAAGTAGGAGAAGTCGTCGTTGCCAGTGGCGGGGGCAGCAACGCCCGTGGATCCGTGGCAACACTCGTCGACTTTGACACTCTGGAAGTTCAGATTGAGCTCTCTCAGACCGCCCTTGAAGCGGCCCGTGTCGGTGTACCCGTTCTGATTTACCTCGATGCTTACCCCGAGGAGGGTTATCGCGGTCAGATCCGCCAGGTCTGGCCCACCGCCAACCGCTCAAAAGCAACCGTTGAACTGCGTGCTGAATTTTTGGAACGCGATGAAAGACTGTTACCCGAGCTCGGTGTCCGTGTCGTCTTTGTTTCGGAAGAGGAAAGCAATCCAACCCCACCGATGGTTCTGGTGCCACGCACAGCACTGATTCCAGAGGAAGAACCAAAGGTATTTATCGTGGTCGATGGCTTCGCTGTAAAACGTTCCCTCAGCCTGCGAGATGATTTCGACGATCAAATGATCGAAGTCGGCTCTGGGCTGATCGGTGGTGAAATCATCATCCTCAATCCTCCTGCAAATTTGCAGGAAGGGGATCCGGTGAAGATCGGAGGAAATCAATGAGCCTCGACTCCTACATTCAATTGAAATCTGTTTCCAAAAAGTATTCTCGGGGTGGAGAGGACCTGATCGTTCTCGACCAACTCGATTTGAAGATCCCGGATGGAGACTACGCAGCCCTCATGGGCCCCAGTGGATCGGGCAAGACGACGATTCTCAACCTGGTCGGCGGACTGGACGTCCCCGATTCGGGTACGGTGACCGTCGCCGAAACCGAGGTCAGCAGTATCCCCACGAGACAGCTGCCCGCCTGGCGAGCGCGTCATGTGGGTTTCGTCTTTCAGTCCTTTAACCTGCTGCCGGTCCTCACCGCCCATGAAAATGTCATGCTGCCCTTGCAGCTGACACCACTGTCGGCGGCAGAGCGTAAGAAGCAGGCAGACTTTGCCCTCGAAATCGTCGGGCTTTCCGACCGCGCCGGTCACCGCCCATCCCAACTCTCCGGAGGTCAGGAACAGCGCGTGGCCATCGCCCGTGCCATCGCTACCGATCCGGACGTGATCATTGCCGACGAACCCACCGGAGATCTGGATCGCAACAGCGCTGATGAAATCCTTGAACTTCTGAACCGACTCAATGAGGAGTTGGGCAAGACGATTCTGATGGTGACCCACGACCCGGCAGCGGCTTCCAATGCCCGCCGGATTCTGAAACTCGACAAGGGCCATCTCGTCTCCGATGAAATCAACCGTCAGGCCTCCGG
>NZJA01000021.1 GCA_002691835.1 Planctomycetota bacterium | reverse complement strand
TCGCTGGAGATCTGTTGGCTGATCAGGCATCAGCGGAGGGCTCGGGGAAATCCCACAGAGCCACCGGTTGGTGGTGGCTCTCTCAAGCGACCCATGCTCCTGTTGATGTCTTGGGTGATACGCTCGACAGGGTCGACAATCAGATCGATGTACTCTCCCGAGCATTTCTTGGAGCGACCGTTTCCTGTGCCCGTTGCCACGATCACAAATTCGATACGATTTCCCAATCAGACTGGACTGCTTTGTCAGGCATTATTCGGTCGACCCGGAGGGTGCTTCATCCGGTGGATGAAACCGGTCAAGTCAGCAGCTTTTTACGCGACCTTGAACCCATTCGGAATCTCTTTCAGCAAGGAGTTTTGCAGAGTCTGAAATTTCAGAGCAGTCTTCCACTCGGTGATTTATTGAGAGCCGCAAGAGATCTTCACCTCGGGCAAACGGATGAAGTTTCTGAAGCCAGCCGGGAAGAGATGACTCTCGGAGATTTTTCAGAAGGCTGGCAAGGATGGAATATCGAAGGAGATGCTTTTGGAGAAGTTCCTCACCGGCGGGAAGATCTGCCTGAAGGGTTTGAGGAAGGACTCGTTGGGGATTTTCTTGCGACCAGCCACGACCGTCGCCCGGGTTCAGATTCTGAAACGAGCGATCACAGAGTTGGTCAGTTGGAATCTCGCCCCTTTCGCATCGATCGCGATTACCTGTGCTTTCTGGTGGGCGGTGGAGATTACTCAGGCGAAACTTGTGTGCAGTTGTGGGTCGATGGCCAGTCGGTTTCCGAAGCGGTAGGAGAAAATTCGACTCGACTGCGAAAAGTTCGCTGGGATGTTTCTGAATATGCAGGGCGGCAAGCCGTACTGAAAATTATTGATCGGCATCAGGGAAATTGGGGACATATCAGTGCGACCTCATTTGTCCTTACGGATGAGCCTCCGCAGGGATTTCCGTCACGAAGCAGCCTGTTGAAAGTTTCCCGTGATCGCAGTCTCGACAAGGACACCCTGCGCGATTGGGTCAAATCATGGACTGCTCTCATGAGTCCAACGGCTCGCAGGACAGAGCTGAAATCCACGGATCGTTTGATTGATGATTTCAAGACGGATGCTGAGTTTCTCTGGGCTCTGGATGGCCCTGCATTTGAGCAGGTTCCTGCAGGGACCTGGTTACTCATCGGTGAACCACGTGTGACCGTCTCGGATGTGTTGACTTCTGCAGCGCATTCAAGGGCTTTGGCTGGTACTGCTCTGTCCCGTAGTTTTGTCGCAGATCAAGATTTTCTTCATGTCATTACACGTGGAGAAGAGTCTGAAATCCGAGTTATTGTGGAGGGTTATTGGCTGGACCAGCACAATCCGCTGCTGTTCGAAGGGTTTATTCAAAAAGTTGAAAATGGTTCTGAAGATCAGCATTTGATTTTTGATCTGAGTCGATACCAAAACCGTCACGTCCATGTGGAGATACAAGATCGCGGGAATGGTTGGGTTTCTGTGGACAGATTGTGGCTCTCCGATGACCGAAGTCTTCCAGAGCAATCACCTGACTGGACAGCGACGTTGGAGGAGAGAGAAGGCAATGGGAAGATGCTCTCTGATCCACTGTTATTGGATCGATTGCTGAAAAATGATCTGGTTCAACCCTCTCGTTGGGGGGGGGCATGGAACGCAGCGGTCATCAAGCCGGTGATGGAGTGGAAAGAACTGGAATCCAGGCTACCCGAACCTCGTTGGGCATTGGCTTGTAGCGATGCACCTGTGGGCAGAGATGTTCCCCTGCAGATTCGAGGAGATTCAACGACCCCTGGCGAGCTCATTCCGAGGTCGTCACTGGAGTTTCTGTCGGCGAGATCTGTGCTGGGAGAGTCGATTCAGGGATCGGGTCGTTCGAAATTGGCTGATTGGATGACTTCTGCCGAGAATCCACTTTTTTGGAGGGCTCAGGCCAATCGGATTTGGCGCTGGGTGATGGGAGAAGGTCTCGTCGATACTCCCGATGACTTGGGGCGGATGGGCTCAGCTCCTGAAAATCAAAACTTGCTCGACTATCTTGCAAATCGTCTTTCAAAGAATCCGTCACGAATAGATTTGATTCGAGAGCTCGTTCTGAGCCAAACCTATGCCATGGATTCTCAACAGCCCGAAAAAAGAAATGAGGAGCGTGACCCGCTCAATCGTTTCTGGCATCGGAGCCATCAAAAAGTCTTGAAGGCTGAAGCAATCCGGGATGGAATCCTTATGGTTTCAGGCCGCCTTGATCGTCAGCAGGGCGGCGTTGCGGTTCCGATTCATCTGACAGATTTTCTGGCAGGCAGAGGGCGTCCCGGAACGAGTGGCCCCGTGGATGGAGAAGGTCGTCGAACCATTTACCTTTCTGTTCGAAGAAATTTTCTCGATCCATTTTTGACGGTCTTTGATTTTCCGATTCCGGCGACAACGGTTGGGAAACGGGATCGATCGAATGTCCCGGCTCAGGCTTTGGCACTGATGAATTCGGCTTTTGTACAGGAACAGGCGCAGTTTTGGGGGGCGAGATTACACGAGGCCTCGAAGACTGAAGGGGTCGATCCGTCCTTGATTCTGGCTTGGAAAGCCGCACTGGGCAGACCTCCCAGTGAGCAGGAGTTGGCGGCTGTTCGTCTGTTTGTTGTCGAAGGGCAGCAACAGGACTGGGTCGATCTGGCTCATGTCCTTTTCCAGTCGAAGGAGTTTCGATTTGTCCGTTGATTCCCGATCAAACCACTCCTCCTGCGACCCCCTTTGTAGTGGCAGCCGGCCCCTGATCGACCGGCGCCAGTTGCTTTCCCAGTGTGCCTCCGGATTTGGGGCAGTCGCTTTCAGTGCGTTGATGGGGGACAGACTGGGACCCTTGTTGGAAGCCGCCCCGACGGATGGGTTGGCACAGCCGGTGGCCAAGGCACGCTCAGTCATCTTCCTTTACATGGATGGCGGACCGAGTCAGGTCGACACTTTTGACCCCAAACCCGCCTTGGCCCGTTATGACGGCCAACCATTCCCGGAAAAGATGGAGCGAACCCAGTTCAACAGTATCGGTAATACTTTGAAATCTCCGTGGGATTTTCAGCGATACGGAGAGTGTGGCCACGAGATCAGTGACCTGTTTCCCAACGTTGCGAAGCATGCGGATGACCTGTTGCTGGTGCGGTCGATGACGAGCAAGTTCAGCGAGCACACCAATGCCAACTATTTTCTTCACACCGGGCTCGGTCTGTCCGGCAGGCCGAGTATGGGGGCGTGGGTCAGTTACGGTTTGGGCAGCCTCAATCAGAACCTTCCGGGCTTTGTTGTCGTTAACGGAGGCCTGATTCCACCGGGGGGGCTCGACTGTTTTTCCAACTCCTTTTTGCCGGCGAGTTATCAGGGTTCCATCGTTCTTCCGAGAGAAGATGCGCTGGCCAACATTCGTATCCGCGAAGGTGAAGAAAAGCAGAAGAGAAAACTGGAGCTCCTCGCCCGACTCGATCACCTGGGGCTCGACGCTGCAGGGGAGACGGAGGCGATGGAGGGGGCCATCGCTCAGGGCGAGCTGGCCTACCGCATGCAAACTTCGGTGCCTGAATTCTCCGATCTCTCTGGGGAGACGGAAGAGGTCCATGAGCTCTACGGTCTCGATCACGAATACGAACCCACACGTACTTTTGCCCGTGAGTGTCTGCTCGCACGTCGATTGGTCGAGCGCGGTGTTCGCTTTGTGGAGTTGACCTGCCCTTATGTGGGAACCGATCGCTGGGATCAGCACAGCAATCTCAAAGACGGTCATGAAAAGAATGCGCGTGCGGTGGATCAGCCGATCGGTGCGTTGCTGACTGACCTCAAGCGTCGAGGTTTGCTGGAGGACACCCTGGTGGTCTGGGCCGGAGAGTTTGGGCGGACTCCCTTTGCCCAGGACGGCAACGGTCGAGACCACAATCCTTACGGATATTCCATCTGGTTGGCGGGGGCGGGAATCCGCGGAGGCCACATCCACGGAGCGACCGATGATTTTGGTTATCGCGCCGTCGACAAGCCGGTCGAGGTCCACGATCTGCACGCCACGATGCTGCACCTGTTGGGCGTGGATCACACCCGGCTGACGAAACTCTTCGGCGGACGCGAGCAGCGACTGACCGATGTCCACGGCCACGTCCAGCACGACTGGTTTGCCTAGGGGCGCGACTCTTCCGATTCGGTTTCCTGCTGGCGATCGAGATAGCTCATCACATTCTGTTCACGCTGAGCCATGGAAACGAGGCGGTTGAATCCGCGGTAATCTTCCGGACTCAGAAATTCCTGCAGTTCCTGATCCAGGATCTCCCACTCCGATTCGATGTCATCGAGCCGGGCGAGAATCGGTCGTGGATCACGACCCACCGCTGCGGGGTTGGCACTCCAGATATCATGGATCTCGAAGCGGATGGCGCGGGTGACCTCGTAGTATTGAGTGAATCGTTCGTCGATGGCCCGATAGACCGCCCGACTCATTCCCAGAGGGTTGTCTTCGCTAAGGCGACGAAGCAGATGGTCGGACCAGCCAAGGGACAGATCGACTCTCTTGATCTGCTGGTTGGCCTCTCCCAGCAGCTCGGTGGCCTTAGCGCGGGTCAGCGAGGGTAAAGAGGATTCAGCCGTCTCCGCCAGGGTGGGGGATGTCTCTTCCATGTCCTTCTCGACGGAAGCCGTCGTCGGATCGAATCGCTGTTCAGCGTTCTGCTCGAGGACATTCAGTCGTAATCCGAGGGTGAAGAGTTCCCGTAGCAGGTCGTCAGAAGCCTGCTCGACGGAAGATTCAGGAGTACCGGGCATGACCGTTTCCACCGTCTTCGGTGACTGCTGATCCGATGGGTTTTTGCGGTGGGTGAGGCCGATGCTCGCCACCGCCATCAGCAGGGCGAGCAGTGTCAGAATTCGAAACAGGACCTCACCCGTTTCGCGATCAGAAGCAGGGAATCGATCAGGTGCGCCCATACGATTATTCCTCTTCGGCAGCAGATTCCTTGGCGGCTCCGGCGACTCCCATGCCCATCCGTTCGGTTCCTTCAGTCGCCATCATGATTTCGCCGAGTTGCATCATTTCACCTGGGTTGAGAAATGTGCCCAATTCCTGAATCGTCTCGCCACCGACGGATTTGATTTCACCCATCAATGCCTGTTCCTCTTCAGGGGCAAGATCGTCATTGAAAAGCTGGCCGGTCAGTTCATCCATCCGCGCCCAGCCCGCTTCCAGAGTTTCCTCCAATTGTTGCTGGCGATTGCGATCGAGGTTCATCTTGTCGGTGATGCTCTGGTAGATCTGGGGCAGACCTTCTCCGTAATTGCTGACAAACTTGTCGAAGCCAGCGCGATTGCCCTCTCGCTTCGCTTGGAGCTGGGCTTTTTTCACCAGTTCGGCTCCTTGTTGGCCGAGGGCTTTTTCGACGGCCTCTTCGACCTTGGCAGTAATGGCGGCTTCGCCGACCATCGCGTCCTTGGATCCGCCCTGGCCTTTCTTGCCTGGGAGCACATCTTTCTTCGCGACAGATAATTCGAGGGCATCGAGACGTGTGCTGATGGTGATCAGTTCCGACTTCAGCTGGTTAAGGGTTTCTTCCATGACATCCGTGTCAGCCGGAGTCTTCTCCTGCAGGGGACGGACCGGTTCCTGAACGGGAGCATTGTTGGAGATCACCAGGGAGACGCCACTCAGAATGAGGGCCACGATTACCAGAGCCTTGAATGCGGGAGTCATATGAATTCCTCTCAATCCACCTCAAAGGTAAGGTTTGAAGCCACCGATGGCCAACCCCGGATTCCGGTTTGGGTCGTCATCTTTTTCCAATTAGTCCTGATTTTGGGTGAGACGGCTTTCCCCGCGGAGGCTGACCAGAGCCGTCACCAGCAGGCTGACCAGAAATCCGGGAACCAGACTGTAGAGACGCAGGCCCGGGATCCAGCCGGAGAGTGCCTCATTGGCTCCGAGATTGTCCCAGCACAGGACTGTCACCAATCCCGAAACCATACCGGCGATGACACCATTGCGGGTGGTTCGTGACCAGTGGAGGCACAGCAGCAACGGAGGGCCGAAGGCGGAGCCGAGTCCGGACCAGGCGAAGAGCACCTTCTTGAAGATGCTGGAGCCGGACTGTGTCGACAGGGCAAAGGCGAGAAGGCCGACACTGAGGGTGACCCAACGGCCCATTTTGACCAGTTTCTCATCGCTGGCATCGGGGTGGATCTCCTGATGGTAGACGTCTTCGGTAAAGGCAGAAGATGTGACCAGCAGTTGTGAATCGGCAGTCGACATCATCGCAGCCAGAGCACCGCAGATGACCAGCCCCGCCAGCCAGCCGGGGAAGACCTCCTGAGCGAGGGTGGGCATCATCTTTTCCGTATCGGCAAAGGCCCCCGCACCAAACCAGGCGATGGCGACGATGCCCATCAACAGTGCTCCGCCGTATGTCAAAATGCCGAAGACGATGGCGATTCTGCGGGCTTGGGGGGTGTCACTGGCGGAGCTCATGCTCATGTAGCGAACCGCAAGGTGGGGTTGGCCCATGTATCCGAGACCGATGGCAAAGCCGCTGATGATGCCGGAGAAGAGCAGGATCGGTGAGCGTCCGCCCGTGATGGACAGGAGTTCGGGGTTGATCGCCGCGACCTTGTCGGAGACGGCCTCCCAGCCACCCAATTGGCTCATGGCGACGATGGGTAATACCACCAGTGCAATCAGCATCAGCCAGCCTTGAAGGAAATCGGTCCAGGCGACCGCAAGAAACCCGCCCATCAGGGTGTAAAAAACGATGACGGCGGCACCGATCAGGACGCCGATTTGCTGATTCCAGCCAAAGGTGCTCTCAAGGGCTTTCCCGACCGCAACAAATTGGGCAGCAATATAGAAGGTGAAGCAGAAGGCAATGATGGCCGTGGCCAACAAGCGCAGGGTGGGGTCACTTTTGCGTCCCGACTTTTTGCCGAGGTGTGCTTCGAAGAAGCGCGGCATCGTCAGTGCGCCATACTGTTCAGATTGAGATCTCAGGGGGCGGGCAATGACATACCAGCTCAGGGACAGGCCACTGATTCCACCCACCATCGTCCAGAAAGCAGGTTCGAGTTTCAGCCCCGATGGATCACCGAGTCCGCTGGCGTAGGCGAGGCCGGTGAGGCCCAGTAGCAACCAGCCGCTCTCGCCTGACGCTCGCTCAGAAAAGGCCACCACCCAGGGGCCGAGTCGCCTTCCGGCGAGAAGAAAGTCGGGCAGATTCTGCTGTTTGCGTGAGCACAGCATGGCGATGACCATCAGCCCAACCAGATAGATGATGAAGCCGATTGCCAGCGGGGTCATGGAGTACTCCTTGGATTTGATTTTACAGAGGAAGTTCAAATTCTCCGCAAAATCGCCCCCGGGCAAGGGGTCGCCGGAGCCGATAATGATTAAGGCGGTCGGGCAGGAAATTAGCATGGGCAGTCGCGAAATCACCCCAATGAACAAATGGAGCCAGATATCCGGACTTTCTCGGGTTCCATTGAGGCCCGCAGTTATTCCAGTTCTTGAATAGGGAGATTCAAAGTCCTCAAAATGCAGGCACGACAGAGGTGGGGAAGCTCTGAGGATTCGCGCGCCGTGGGATCTCAAAGTGGCCGCTGTTGAAGGGTCGGATGAACCGGCTCACCACCCACAGGGTGGGAATCAAGAATTGGGGGATCGAGATGCAGGACAAAATCATAGGGATCGTCATTTTTCTGATCGTTGGAATTTTGATGTCCGGAATTAGTGCTATGGGGACTGAAGCTGGAGCGGATTGGGCAAACATCGCCAAAGGCGCTTTAGCGGATAATGGTCTTTGGGCCCAGGCCATCATTGCACTGACTGTCGCCGGAATGGCGATGAATGTTTACACCAACAAAGGGCTCAGTGGAGTCGATGCACGTGAAGTGATTACGATGCTGATTTTAGCGGCCTTTGTTGGAGGCTTTTTCCCAGTAG
>NZJA01000020.1 GCA_002691835.1 Planctomycetota bacterium | reverse complement strand
GCAGATTCCCATTCGGGAGTTTTCTCTGACCGTTGGCTCGAAGGTGGTGGAGGAGAACTGGTCAGTCATTCTCCCATCGATGGAAGCCCGTTGGGATCGGTGACTTGTGGATCTCTAGAGGATTATCACGCGGTCGTTGCTTCGACCCATGCAGCGTTTTTGGAATGGCGGAACTGGCCTGCGCCTCAGCGGGGTGAAGTCGTCCGACGCATTGGTGAAGCCTTGAGGGAGTACAAGCAGCCTCTCGGAGAGTTGGTAACAGCCGAAATGGGCAAGATTCTTCCTGAGGGGCTGGGTGAAGTTCAGGAGATGATCGACATCGCTGACTTCTCTGTGGGTCTCTCGAGACAGCTTTACGGCTTATCGATGCATTCGGAACGCCCCGGGCATCGAATGTACGAACAGTGGCATCCGTTGGGTGTGGTGGGGTGTATCTCCGCATTCAATTTCCCTGTGGCTGTCTGGTCATGGAATGCTTTGGTTGCCGCGGTTTGTGGAGATGCTGTGCTCTGGAAACCTTCCCCGGCAACGGCTCTGTGTGCCGTTGCGACTCATCGCATCGCTCAAACTGTGCTCGATGATATGAAAGCTCCGCCGATCTTTGGACTCATCGTTGGAGATGCAGACCCTGTCGGAGAGGCGATGATCGCCGATCGTCGACTTCCGCTCATCAGTGCTACCGGATCCTGTCGAATGGGTCGAAGAGTGGGTGAGGTGGTGGGGAAACGATTGGGTCGGAGTCTTTTGGAATTGGGCGGCAACAATGGGATTATTGTTACCGAAAATGCAGATCTCGATCTCGTGACGCGTGCGGTTCTCTTCGGAGCTTGTGGAACTTCAGGTCAGCGTTGCACGACGACCCGTCGCCTCTTCATGCATGAAAACATCGCTGATGAATTAGAATCCAGGCTGGTTGCCGCCTATGAGCAGGTCACGATTGGGAATCCTCTCGACGAAGGAACCCTCATGGGGCCTCTCATTAATGATGAAGCCGTAGAGGGAATGATCTCTGCGCTTGAGCAGGTCAAATCTCAGGGTGGAGAGATTATTCGTGGTGGTCAGCGATATCAGGGAGACGCGCCTGAAGGAGGTCACTACGTAGAACCGGCATTGGTCAGAGCTCGTCATGATATGCCGATGGTCCATGAGGAAACTTTTGCACCAGTTCTGTATCTGATGCGCTATTCAGATCTCGATGAGGTGATCGATTGGCACAATGAAGTTCCTCAGGGACTCTCCAGCGCCATCTTCACGCGCGATGTTCAGGAATCAGAAAGGTTCCTGACTGCGGCGGGCTCCGACTGTGGAATTGCCAACGTCAATATTGGGACGAGTGGTGCTGAAATCGGCGGTGCATTCGGCGGCGAAAAGGATACGGGAGGCGGACGAGAGTCTGGTTCTGATTCTTGGAAAGCCTACATGCGCAGGCAGACATGTACCATTAACTACTCCAAAGAGTTGCCATTGGCGCAAGGAATCCAGTTTGGTTCTTAATCCAGCCCAGCCCTTTAGGTGGAGAAAGAAGTGATCGATGTTTGATCGCGGCGGTCTGAAGTTGGGAAGTGTGGATGGGATTACCATCCGTCTCCATTGGATCTTTCTTCTCTGGGGACTCTTCGAGTGGATGGCACTGTCGCGAACTTCGCCAGGTGCAGGTCCGGGGGAAGGGAGCTCCCTGGCTTCAGGGAGTACCGTTCTTTATTACCTGGTGTTCCTCTTTGTGTCTGTATTTCTGCATGAAATGGGACACTGCCGTGCAGCACGTCGAGTCGGCGGCAATGCCCGCGAGGTTCTTCTTTGGCCTTTGGGTGGTCTCGCAACAGTGGATATCCCCGATCGACCTGCCAATCACCTTGCGGTCGCCATCGGCGGTCCCATGGTCAATCTGGTTCTATGGTTGATTCTGCTCCCTGTGGCTCTTTACAGCGGTGACGGACTGGGTTCCTTTTTTCTGAGGGTGCCCGTTTCAGATCCCATTTCGATCGCAGCGGCTGTCAATCTTGATCTCCTGTTATTTAATCTGTTGCCTGCATTCCCTCTCGATGGGGGAAGAATCCTTCACTCGATCGTCTGGTCGAGACAGGGAGACTGGAAGGCTCACCGGGTCATGATCACCTCGGGCCGAGTCGTCTCACTGGCATTATTGCTGGTTTGGTTGGCGGTCGACGGGGCGAGTGGATTCCTTTTGGCCATGGCCATCATGATTTTTGCCCAGAGCCATGTCATGTCGCGAGCGGAATCGGGCGAGGCTGGTGAATGGTGGCAAGGAAGTGCTGAATCTGGTCCGAGTTGGTGGAGTCGTCAGAAACAACGTTTCGAGGAACAGCGTGAGCAGAAAAAAGCAGAGGTTGAGTCTGCGAAAAGAGCCCGCGTTGATCAACTTCTTGAAAAGGTCTCCACTGAGGGCATCGACTCGCTGACTCGACAGGAAAGAAATTACCTTGAGAAAGTCAGTCGCGAGTACGAGGGACGGGGACAGGATTGAAACCCGGCACTTCATCACTTTGATCTTGAAGCCATGTTTTCACAGCATCAGGGTCATGATGAAGTTCTTTTAACAATGCCAAAATCGATGACCAGCGTCCGCTGAATCGTAATTCATTTTGAGAACGAGCCATCGCAAGCCAGGAATCTGCCGCAACTTTCCCAGAAAGACGCCCTCTTCTGGGAGGTTGATCATCGATTCCCTTGAGCCACTTCCAAGCTTTATCAGGGGTCTGTGGCAAGTGTGGCATCGAAATTTTAGTCCACAGATGCTGATCGGTTTTGAGTGGTTCGGCAGGGTCCCTGATCTCAAAGAAGAGAGCTTGCGGCTGCAGTTGCTGTCCCTTGAGCAGGGGATGGTCAAGAGCAGAAGGAAGCAGAATGATGGGACGTTGATGGTTGCGAAGTTTTTGGACCCCAGCAAGAACAGAAATTTGAGGCGTTTCTGCAGGAAGTCCGATTCGGGTCGGTAACACTTTGCCCCATGGATCGAGAATGGTCACATCCGGCCGGGTATTGTGAAGCCACTGTGTCGCTTCGAGTGCGGGCCCAAGATTCCCCCCTCCGGATAACAGCAACGCATCACGTGGTGCCGTAGTGAGAACAGCAATTCCCCACTGCTGAACCAGTTGCGTAGGGGGAGCCCACAGTGGGGGACTGACAGAGAGGGGGGCGAGCAAACATAGCATCACGGAGGTGAGGGAAACGAGAATTTTTCTGGATGGTTGAAAACGGGCCAGTGAGCGATGCGCAAGAGTGAGGGTCCAGCTGCAAAAGATGACTGCGGGCAATGAGCTGAATAGAGCGAAGCGATCGACCAGTTCCGGCGACATCAGTGCGGTTTGACGATTCAGCTCAAGTGGGGCCGCAAATGCGCCGCTGGACATCATCAGCAACAACAAGGTGACATCACCGGGTCTGCGGAACAGTGCCCATATCAAACCGGGGAGAGCGACGACCGCTACGAGGAATCCCCACTGTTGAGTGGCTCTCAAGAGAACCTCAATCGACGGGTATGAAATCGTGCTAAGTGAGTGCTGCCACGGTAGCGTGATCCAACGCAGAAGTTCATTTGGGTGCGTGTTCACAGCACCAGATCTGAGAACCCAACTACTCATTAGAATGAGGCTGGCTCCGGCGAGCAAGCCGGTCAAGCCAGTAACCAGTCCTCTGGATCGCAGTCCACGAATCCCACGATCAAACATCATTGTCGATAATGAATAAATCAGGATGGGTAACAGCTCTGGACCCATCGCCAGGGAGATTCCAAAGATCAGTCCGACAAAAAAGATTCCTCTGCCTGCTTCAGCCCTGACCTGATCGGTAGTCGCCACCAACAGAGAACCTGTCAGCAATAGAAGTGGAGAGACTCCTCCAGCGAAGACGAGTTGGCAGAGACCTGGTGAAAGTCCGACGATCAGAGCCGTGGGGATGACGGTCGAACGGGAGGCATCCATTTGGCGCATCCAGCAGACGAGGAGTCCAAACGCGAGGGTCACCTGCAATATCACCAAAGCTTTTGCCGCAAATGAGACAGGGAAAAATAACGAAAGCAGTGACACCAATGAAGACTGAATCAGCCAACCCGGTCCGAGATCCTGATTCGGGGTCCAGTAGTTCGCCAATAACTGAGCCGTTGGACCAGACTCCGGTCCGAGAGGAGCGAGCCCTGAATAGGCTATTGAAAGCAAGAGGAGGACGAAAGCACCTCTGGCAATGGCGATACGACCCGCCGGCAGAGCAGTCTGACGCCAAGTCGATTCTTCGATGAGGGTGAGTCGTTCTTCGGGACCGGGGTTCATGATCAGAAGACTTCAGCAACCATTGCGACCAGAAACAAGCCACTGATCGAAATGTTGAACTCCAATAGAGGATTTTCAATCCTGTTGAGGCTTCGGAATTCGGATCGAATGAGGAGATGTCCCCAAATCAAAAGGATTGCTGCGCAGGCTGTGGCGAGGCTGAGTGCGACCGGGAAAGCCAAGACAAAACAGAGAACTCCGAGAGTCAGAATCATGATCCCGTGGAAAATTCGGGAAATGATGAGGGCCTTCGGAATCCCAAATCGTGCGGGAATACTTTGAAGTGACTGAGCCTGATCTATTTCGATGTCTTGGCATGAGTATACGATATCAAAGCCGGCACTCCAAAAAAGGACCGCCGTTCCCAGAATCCAAGGAACGGGCTGGTTTAAATCTCCCGTGACCACGAGCCACGCTCCAACTGGAGCCAATCCCAGACCTGTGCCGAGAACTGTATGACACAACCAAGTCAGGCGTTTGGTGTACGAGTAGCCGAGGACGACGATCAGAACTACTGGAGATAGCAGCAGTGCCGCAGGGCTGATCCACGCACAGGTTGCCAGAAATCCGAGAGCCGAGAAAACTGTCGCAGCTAAAACTTGCCGCGATTTTAATCGACCTGCTGGAATAGATCGTTGAGCAGTACGAGGGTTTTGGCCGTCGATCTCGCTATCCGCCCAGCGATTGAAAGACATTGCCGCTGTTCTTGCGAAAGCAACGGCAATGACGACCTGAAGGATGGGGAACCAGCCAGAAGAGATCTGTTGCGGATCGTATTGTGAAAATGCAAGGAAGACTGCTCCTACAGCGAAAGGCATCGCGAAAAGAGTATGAGAGATTTTGATCATCTCTCCGAACTCAACAAGGTTTCCCAGGATTCCTTGACGTTGCCCTTTGGTATCGGTCATCGCTCACTTCCCCAGCGATGGAAAAGTTGATTGTCGACTCCCAGATGGTCGAGGATTCTGCTGACGACATAATCGACCTGCTCGATGACAGAGTCGCCGGGATGTTGGTAAAAAGTCAAAACTGGAGGAACAATCGTTGCTCCGGCCTGTGTGAGAGTCAGCATGTTTTGTAAGTGAATCTGATTCAGAGGAGCTTCTCTGGGAACGATGACCAGAGGGCGACCTTCCTTCAGCATGACTTCAGCTGCTCGCTTGATGAGATTATCTGAAATGCCGTGAGCGACACTCGCTACGGTGGTCATGGCACAAGGAACGATGGCCATCCCATCGATGGGGGCGGTTCCGCTGGCAAATGGAGCATAGAAATTCTTCTCACCCCATTCGGTCAGGTTTTCATGTTCCATATTAGCAAAAAGGGTCCGCGTTCCCGGTGGGATGTCCATTTCATCATGGGTCACCAACTTGCCCGTTTTTGAAGCGACGAGATGAACCCGGTTCCCTGATTCAAGAAGGAAGCGAACCAGTCGTTCTGCAATGATGGATCCACTGGCTCCACTGACGCCGACAACGATTTCTCGGCCACTGTTCTTGGAGTTCTGCGGTGATTTATTCATGGGAGTTGTTCCTGTTCGTCGAGAGAGGTTCATCCAAATCAGATTCCAGATAAGGATCTGAGCAGTGTTCATGAAGCATTCCACCGCATTCGATCCAGGCCCTGATGGCCTCGATTCGATTGGTTTGGTGTATGTCGAGATCCCTGCGAATCGTATCCAGATCACCTTCGATCCAGAATTTTCGAGTTTGAGGTGTGACCACCTCTGTGGAGACAGATCCGATGAGGACCCCCGTAAACCGAAGAATATTTGCCAGAGATTGAGCCGCCCTCTGCTGAACGAGATCGAGGAAAACGGTACTGCGGTCGAGTGACCAGCACAGGTCTCCCTGCCCGAGCAGAAGCAGTCTGGGACGCGGATTCTTGATGGGAGCTTCTGAAATTTTTTCGAGGAGATCTCCTGCGGGAGTCCCTGGAAACATCACCTCAGCAAGACTTCTCATGACACGGTCTCTTTGCTGAGTCAGGTTTTCATGATCAGGATCGTCATCCTCTGCTGCGAGATTCATGTCGAGAGCGCGGATCGACGACAAGGGGATCCAACGCGAGTCCGTTGGGGTGACAAACTCGATACGATCACCGTCCAGGCGTGTTCGAATCGTCCGTCTGATTTTCAAGCGAGTGGATTCGAGGTCAGACACCCACTTCTTTGGCTGGAGACCGAGAGGGCCGACCGCTTCCATGACCTTTTGAGCCGCAACGGCATCCCCACCGCGCAGCAACCAGCCTCCACATTGCTTGAGACGGTAGGTTTCATCAAAAAGTACATTCCCGAGTGCTGGAGCAATCGCTTTGGCAAGGCTTCCAGGGTCAGCGCTGATTCCCGGAGGAGCGATGACATGATGGAGATTCAGATCCTCAGTCTGGGGACCTTGGGGATTCATCCCTTTACCGCTTCATGAACTGCGACATTACCGGGAAACAACGGTTTCCAACGAACCGCATGAAACGGAGTCGTCCGAATGATTTCTGCAAAGCGGTCTCCATCCGGCCAATCCTTGACGGATTCATCGAGATAGCTGTAGGCCTTGACTCGTGAGCCCGAAAGAAGATTTCCGAGGGCCGGCAAAATGCGCCCTTGGTACCAATCGGAGAAAGGTCTTAGCCAGCGGCGGGTCATGGGAGTGAACTCAAGAATCATGAGGCGCCCACCCGGCTTGAGGACCCGGTTGAGCTCTTTGAGGCCCGCCGGTAGATCGGAAACATTTCTCATTCCGAACCCGACCATTGCACCGTCAAAAGTGTTGTCACGGAAGGGCAGGTTGAGGGTGTCTGCCTGAATCAGTCGAGGCCCTCGGGAAGAGCCGGTTTTATCTCTTCTTTTTCTGTCGCCATTGAGAAGCATTTGCATCGAGAAGTCGCTGCCGACCACTTCGATGCCGGGTTCGGCCTTGATGGCTGCCATCGACAAATCGCCAGTTCCACAGCAAGCATCCAGGATCTTGTGTCCGGGCTGCAGTCTCAGTGACTGAACTGCATGGCGACGCCACCAGACATCGATGTTGAAGGAGAGAATCCGGTTCAGAAGGTCGTAACGCGGAGCGATTTCATCGAATAACCCCTGAATTTTTGCACCGGGTTTGTCCAGAAATGGGTGGGCATCTGTCGTGGAATCGGTCAACGACTCCGGAGAGGATGGAGAAGAAGAGGAAGGAGAAGAAGAGGATGGAGAAGAAGAGGAAGGAGAAGGTGGCACTGGAGTGTTCATGCTGAATCTCACTTTCCTCGGTTCGTTTGAAGACCCTGCTTTGAAAGTCCGTATCGTCCTGCCTTCTGAACACTTCCCCCATCATGTGACCGAAGTTCCTCAGGGGCAAGCAGAAGAGGGGCTTAGGAGCATGGTTGATGGTCAGTTTCAATGTTAGATTGAGACCCCTGACCTTTACGGGAGTCCTTCGCCGGAGAGGGATTTCAAATGG
>NZJA01000019.1 GCA_002691835.1 Planctomycetota bacterium | reverse complement strand
GAGATCGCGGACGGACGGACGCGCGTCGGGCCGGCCGATGCTGCTCGTCGAGATGCTGCTACTCTTCGACACGCTGCTCACTGTGCTGATGCTGCTCAGTGATCGTAGTGGAGATATTCGTGATCTTCAGCGTCGCATGGTCGATGAGAAGAAGGTTCGATTGCAGCAGGATGTCTTCGAGTTGGAAAGACTCTACCTCGATGGTCGCAGAGCTATGGACGATGGCAGTTATGATAAAGCCATTACTGTCTTCGATCAGATTCTGGAGCGCATCCGCTGGTTCCCCTTTGATTACGATCTGAGCGATCAGCAGAATCGTGCTCGTCAATCCAAGGAAGAGTCGATTCGTTTACAGAATGAGTATGCCTCTTCTGAGAAGCGTGAGCGTGAAATGCGGATTCTGGCAGAAGCCGAATCTGAAATGGCTCGTTCCGTTTCTTTCATTCAGAACCGCATTGACGAGATTCTTCGTCAGGCTCGCCGACTCTTCGCTGAGCGAGATTATGAGCGCGTCATCAGTCTTTGTGATGAAGTGCTTCAGCTCGATCCGTCGCGTAAAGACGTGCGTGCTTTGCGTCGTGAAGCTGCAGAACTCCGTCACCTTTACGAAGTTCTCGATACCAGCCTTCAGACTCAATTGGAGTGGGATAGAACTTTCCTGAGCCAGTTAGAGTCAGAGATTCCTTACACAGATATCTTTAACTTCCCGACTCGCGAAGAGTGGTTGCGAATCAGCCGTCAGGAGCTGTCCCTTGAGGATCGTCTCCAAGCCGTCGAGAGTCAGCAGGAAAAGACGATCCGTTCCCGTCTCAAGGTTCGGGTCGCCAGTGTTGAGTTTGAAGACGAGCCTTTTGAGCAAGTGATCCAGTTTCTGAGAGAGCTCTCCGGGATCAACTTCGTGCTTACCAAGGAAGCTTCCGATTCCCTTGAAGGTGGAGACGGCACCGTTCGTCTGGCTGAAGTGACCGACCTGCCGCTTGAAAACGTCCTCAATCTGGTACTTCAGGGGAACGATCCTCCATTCACATACGTCATTCGTTCTGGAGCCGTTCTTATTGGTCCTTCCGATTCTGTACGTAATGACGTCTTCCTCGAGTTCTACGAAGTTTCGGATATCACCAAGGACAAGCCTGATTTCCGTGCACCACGTTTGGCTCTTGAGTCGAACAGTGACGGTGACGAAGGTGGAGCGGGCGGCCTGTTTGATATCGGTGGTGAAGAAGATTCACAGGAGACGACTCTTGATTCTGACATCCTGGTTGAGCTGGTCATCAATGCTCTCTTCGGGGATGAAGGAGAACCGGATGGCGAGTCGGTAAAGATTCAGAGTGGTCGCCTGGTTGCGAACACGACTCTTTCCAATCATCGCAAACTGGTTCAGCTCCTGAAGGCATTGAGAAAGTCGACCGGAGTGATGGTGACAGTGGAGAGTCGCTTCATCGATCTTCAGGACAATTTCCTGGAGTCGATCGGGGTAGATTACGGTAACCCATTCAACTCGAACCTGCCGAACCCGATCAACGACATTGATGGTGCCGGTACCCAGATCGCTTCCGGTTTTGAAATCGTCGATGCTCAGGGTGAGATTGATGTGCGTGCTGCTGTTTACAACGCGTTCTCTCTTCCTCTCGGATCTTCGGTTTCACCCTTCAACCTCTCCGATACCGGAGGGTTTGCACTGCAATACAACGTCCTCGACAGTTACGCCCTTGAGGCGATTCTTGAGGCGAATCAAAAAATGCAGCGTACCAAGAAACTGGATGCCCCGAGGGTCACGGCCTTCAACACCCAGATTTCGCACTCGCTGGTGGTCGATCAGAGCGCGTATATTGAAGATGCCGAAGTCAACCAAACGGGTGTGGTCCCCGTGATCAATCCCGTGATCGGAATTCTTAACTCCGGTTCGATCCTCCAGGTGAGGCCTACCGTCAGTCATGACCGAAAGTATGTGATTCTTGAAATCGAGCCGACCCTTGCGGTGCAGTTGCCTTCCAGATTCAAGACTCTCACATTGGGTCTCACTAACCTGAATGTCGAATTCCCGGTACTTTCTGTGACCAACATTAAGACCACTGTGACTATTCCGGATGGTGGAACGGTTTTGGTGGGAGGACTGAAAAGAACGATTACGCAGGAATCCCGATCCGGTATTCCGGTTCTTTCTCGACTGCCAATTCTGGATCTTCTTGCTGGACGTAAGGGGAACGCCCGGATGCAGTCCAACTTGTTTGTGTTGATCAGTGCCAAAATCACTGTGATTCGTGACGAAGAAGAGAAACGTTTTAACTAATCGATCAGCTCTCCTGACGAAAGTCGGGTAGAAGGTTTCCATGTTCCACGGATCGCCCTTTTCCAAATGGACGTCTTGCGTCTCTGGTCTGGCTCTGGCAGCGGTGCTTTTGGCACCGGTGTCAGCGCATGCCCAGTCATTGGGAAGAGGAGCACTGTCGAGTGAGGAAACAGTGTTCGTCGGAGAGCTCTTGGGGACCTATGCTTCTCCCGATTTGGCGAGGGTGTGGATCGAGTCCCGGATCAAGACTGCCGATTCTGGCGGCCGCGCCACTCTTGAGTTTGCTCTTGCCGATGCCTTACGCATCGAAGGCGATGTCGATGGGTATGAAGCTGAGATTCAAAGCCTCGCTAAAAAGTATCCCAATCATCCCAGGTCAAAGGGTGCCCAGCTCGAATCGGTTCTTGCTTCGTTGTTGCGACTCTCTGATGCCAATACCGAAATGGTCTTCGCGACGAGTCCTTCCCAGCGCCAGCAGGCGATGGATCAGAGGGATCGAATCTGGAATGATGAGATTGAGAATGTCCTTTCTGAGAATATCCGCAGGCTGAATGACGAAGTTTCCAGGACGGAAGACAAGATACAGAAACTCGGGCAGGCGAGTGCGGGTGACTCTGAAAGAAATGAGCTCGCCGGCAAACTGGCCGAGGAAACCCGGATCCGCGATCTTTGGGAATTTAATCGACTGAATGCTTACAAGGTTTATGCCGGAATGCTTCCCGATGGAGGAGATTCGGCAAAGGCCATGTTTATGGCACTTGCTAACTTTGCAGACGAATTCGTGAATTCTCGTTACGAAAACTTTGGGCGAAGATACGAAGCTCAGTTGATTTACGGTCAGGCTCTGTCTTCTTCAGGCCAAGCGGCTGAGGCGGCCGGGGCTCTGGAGCTCTTGGTGGATATTGAGCCGAGTGCTGATCCTCCTTACAACGATGATGTGGTGTATTTCATTCGCAAGATGCGAGTGGAAGCATTGACCGGATCGTTGCGTGCTTACAACCGATCGGGTCAGCCTCAGGATGGCTTGGACCTTCTCGACTTCCTTTACGAAGATGAACAGGCAGACTTTCCCTACCGTAAAACGCCGGAAGACCCAGAGCTATCAACGCTGGTGGCGCTATTGGATGTGGAAGAAGGGGTCACCCGTCTGGCCAGTGGAGATCGGGCACTCGGGTTTGAACTCATCAAAGGGGTGATCGCTCGCTTTGACACCCCCGACGCTTATTCAACAGATCCTGCCCAGGCACGTGAAGTCGTCACCGGCATCAATCGTGGATTGAGCCGACTTCAGGAATTGGGAGCCGGAGATCTTCCAGCGGAGTTTTATGCTCGTGCTGCGCTAGGTTTCCGCGACCGTGGACTGCCAGCGAAATCGATTGAAACTGCAAAGTTGGCTTTGTACGCCAATGATGACAGTCCAGATTCCGCAAACTGGCGTGCCGAAGCTCTCTATGAGATCGGTGAATCCAGCGATGCTCTCGGCCGCTCAACAGAAGCGGCGCTGGCTTATCAGGAGTTAGCCGAGAACTATCCGGATTCCAGAATGGTGGCGATGGCTGCCCAAAACTTCTTTGCCATCGCAGGGGACTTTGCCGGTAGTGGCCAGCCAAGTCCATGGGACAAGCTATTGGTCACCGCAGAAAAGTTGTTTGCAGACAATTCCAAAGGATTGGGAAGCGAGCAACTGAAACTTCAGCAGGCTGTCGAAGCTGAGCTGGAAGGGGACTACCGTAAAGCGCGCGACCTCTTTAGAAGAGTTTCCAAGACATACAATGATGGCGACGAAGAGCAGGCGGTTCCGTTTTTCTTCCGAGCCCGGGCCGGAGCAGCCCGCTGCCTGTTTAGAGCCAGTACTGAAGTTGAACAAGCCCGCAAGGATGCTCTCGGTGAAGTCTTGCCGTTGCTGACGCAATCTCGCGAAGCTCGCAGCGTCGGTGGGGAATCTGTTCTTCGTTATGAACTCGCCAAGATTTACTGGGGAGACCGTGGCAAAGACAGTGATGAGGCCCTCAAATATCTTCAGCCAGTGCTGAAGGATCTCGGTGGAAATAATGTTTACCGTGAAGGAGCATTGCTCTTCTTGCTGGAAATCTTGTCAGCCAATGGCAAGACACTGGAATCAGAGCAGGTTCTTGCTGAGCTTCGGAAAGTTTGGCCTGAGAGTAGTACGCTTGTCGCCGGTACTTACTATCTGATCGAAGCCTATGCCGCTTCCTCAAAAAAGGAAGACCAGAGGCGTGCCGGGGAACTGGTTCTGGATTGGATTCAGCTACCGGGATCAGGGTTTGACGAGTCTGGCCCTGGAGTTCGACTCGGCCTGGCCTCGATTCTGATCGATGGTGGATTCTCAGCTGAAGCTGCCGGGATGCTCTCGAAAGCACAAGAGGAAGCGATGGAATCGGGGGAAGAGTCCCTCGTGATCGGGGTTTCCTATTTCCTGGCCAAGGCGGCCAATGCTGCTGGAAAGAATCAGGAAGCTCTCGACAGCCTGAATGCAATTATCGAGAACTATGGGGAGAGTACTTTTGGAGGCTCCTACAACGAAGCCCCGTTTGTGCTGATTCAGAAAGCGACTGCTGAGCTGGGCCTCTACCAGTCTGATCGTTCGGCTAAGAGGTTGACCTCTATGTCCGACGATCTTCAGTCCGCGATTGCGATTCTTGATCAGCGACGAAAATCCCTGTTGTTTTCCGGTGGAACGAATCCGGTTTTTGAGCGTGATTACTGGTCTGCATGGCTCCAGTACATGGAAGTCTTGAAGGCACAGGGTCGTTGTGAGGATGTGGTGCAGTTGATTCGTAGCAGGAGATTGATGGCCGGCGATGGCAAAGCGTTTGCTCCCGGTGATCTCCAGTCTCGTTTTGATCAACTTGAGTCGGATTGCAAATGATGGAAAGAACACCCGCGATGAACCGCTACTTAATGCTCCTTTTGATGTTCCTGGGATTCAGCCCAATGGTAGGAACTGAGCTTCTCGCTGACCAAATCATTGTCACTGGTGGTAGGAACTATGACGATGTGACGATTACCGGAGCGAGCTATGAACAGGTTCAGTTCAAGCTTCCAGGTGTCAGCACTGCCCAGAAGGTGGATGCTGACAAGGTGCTTCGACTGATCTTTTCCAGAGAGTCCTCAAGTTTGGCCCGCGGACGTGGGGCATTTGAAAATGGTGATTGGGAAACTGCTGCGAGTAGTTTCAAAGCGGCGACGAGCATGGGTGACGCTCTTAAAAAATCGAGTGCCATGTACATGCACGGATTGTCGCTATTGCGCTGGGGTGATTCTGATCCCGCTAAGTACCAGGAGTCGATTACCGCTCTGGGGGCATACCTCAGTGAGTTTGAAGGTAAAAAAGATTTCTATGTTCCCCATGCTCGAATGGCTCTCTCCGAGGCCCACCGAAAATCCGGGAATTACTCTGATTCTGAGAGTGCTCTCTCCAGTCTGGCATCCGGTAATCTCGGACGTCGATGGGTGCTGGGCGCACGGCTTGGTAAAGCCCAGAGTTTGCTGGCCCAGGAAAAGTGGGTCCAGTGCAGAGAAGAGTTTTCTTCGGTCTCGAATGATTCTAATGCATCCACTGATCAAATTTGTCAAGCATGGATCGGCTATGCCAGTGCTCAACAGGGTCAGAAGCAATGGACTCAGGCTGCGGATTCTGTTCGCAAGCAGATTTTGGAATCGCGAAATAAAGAAATCCAGGCCAACACTGCCGCCCTTGCGCATGGTTGGTTGGTTTGGGGACGATCTACTGAAGAGCAAGCTGGAGGAGACTCTGCAGAGTTACAGTGGGCGATGATTCGCTATCTGCGAGCTGCAGTCATGGCTACCAGTGGAAGTGGAGAAGTCCTTGCTGAGGCTCTTTACCGTGCCAAGGAATTAGCAAAAAAACAGGGCGATTCTGAACGTGCTGAAAATTTGACACAAAGACTTAAACAAGTCGCACCAGACTCCCGTTGGAACAAGTAATCGAATCACCTGAACCAAGGGTGAGAGAGGAAAGAAAAATGATGTTGACAGGTTTCATGAGTAAGATTCGGGGCGCGTCGTTGACCCGTGTTCTTCTCTTGACCATTTTTGCAGTAACGCTCGTTCTTGGAACCAGTGTTGTTGCTTACGCACAATCCGATGGCGAAGTTCCAGCGGAAACGGTTTCGGTTCTTGATAACATTAAGGCCGCCGGAACAGTGGGTGTGATTCTGATTCTTCTCTCTGGAGCGGGAATGGCGCTGACCCTGATGCATGGAATGCAACTCAGGCGTGACGTTCTGGTTCCACCGGACCTTCTGGATCATGTGGAGTCTCTATTTGAGACCGATGACTTCGAGGGGGCTCTGGACGCCTGCGAACAGCAGCCGTGTTTCCTTTCGAGCGTATTGGCTGCCGGGCTTCCGAAGATTGATCGTCCTTACGAGGACATCGAGGAAGCCATGGAAGAGGCCGGTGAAATGGAGTCTTCTGATTTACATCGTAAAATCAGCTACATTTCACTGATCGCAGCCATTTCGCCCATGCTGGGGTTGCTTGGAACGGTGATGGGAATGGTGGGTGCCTTCAACGTGATCGCAACCAGCAAAACCTCACCGAAGCCAAAAGATCTCGCTGGGGGAATTTCGGAAGCATTGATGACGACCATGATGGGATTGATCGTGGCGATTCCAATGACGATTTCCTACTTCATTCTTAAAACGATCATTGACGGAGCTTCAGTAGAGGTGAGTAGCATCGCCTCCGAACTGATGTCCCGTTTCGATGATGTTGCTGAAGCTTAGGGCTGGACGGAGCAGGTATGGCCAAGAAAAAGAAGAAAATCGTGATCGCACGAAAAGGAGTCGACATGGACATGACGCCCATGATCGATATCGTTTTCCTGCTCATCGTTTTCTTTATGGTGGTCACCGAGCTCACGGTGCAACAGGCTGAGGTGATTCTCCCTGTCGCATCGGAAGCGACAGTTGAAGAACCCCAGCCTGGAAGTCGGATTCTTTTCGTCAATGTCTCCTTTGATTCAGAGGGGAAGGAAGTCATTCAGTTGATGAATGGCCCCGCAATGACGACAGAGCAATTGACACTCGCGTTGAGACAGGAAGCAGAAGCTTACGGTCTCTATGAAGATAATCCGGCAAATCCGGATCCGCGAGCACGGTTGTCTCGTATTGAAGTGACGATTCGGTGTGATCAGGGAGCTGAAAGCGGAAATATTCACAAGATCTTCGGTGCCTGTTCGAAAGCGCGGATCTACAAGGTTCGCTGTGCGGCAATCGGAGAACGACTTGAGGACCCATACAACCCGGAGTAATCGATCCGTGTTCATAGATTTGTCCGGCAAGTTCGGATGGGAAGAGGAAAGGAGGAATCATGGCAAGACGCAAGGTAGTTGACCCCGACGGCAACAAGGCTGAGGCTGATATGACACCGATGATCGACGTCGTATTTCTTCTGTTGATCTTCTTCATGTTGGCCACGAAATTCAAAATGCCAGAGGGGACCCTAAGGTCGTACCTTCCCAAAAATCGGGGAGAATCGAATAGCCGTCCCATGCTTTCGGAAAACTGTCGTGTGACTTTGCTCTATCAAGGAGACCAGGTTGTCGCTTATGCCGACCAAGCCCAAGTCCCTACGAGCGATGTCTTAGATTCTGATTTTGAGCTGCACACGGGCATACCAGGCCCGAGTTTAGATTTCATTGAACAGCACATTCTTCGTCGTCGGGATACTTATGTAGCACTAGGAGATACTGCGACATTACCCGTCGT
>NZJA01000018.1 GCA_002691835.1 Planctomycetota bacterium | reverse complement strand
GTTGCGATAATAGATTTCATTGTTAGTGTTTAATAATTAAAAGAAGTTGGCAGATCGTTCGAGTTTGTTGACAATCTGTTGTCGATATGCGGGGTCGCGTTCGTAGCGCGGGTCATTCATTGCCTCTACTACTTCCGCTTGACTACGGAAACTTTCACCAGATGTACTAGGTGCTTTACCTGTAATCATCTGACCATCACTTCCATTCTGTGTTTCGTACATTGCTTTAAGTCCTGCTACCGCAAACTCAATAGCTGCAGCATTACCTGTCTCTACCAATTCATCGAAACCCTGTACTGCACTAGGATCTAGGTTTTCACCAGCCCAACCAATCAAATTGTTGTACTGTTGTTCGCC
Source organism: Planctomycetota bacterium (assembly GCA_002691835.1). Next base: position 9,494 of record NZJA01000018.1, on the reverse strand, counting down.
GCCAACACTATCCATAATTGTGGATACTTGGTTTTGATCTAGTTCATAACTAACTGGTTGTTGTTCAGACTGTGATTGGATGTAAGCAGCTACTAGATCTTCGCTGGACATTTCTACAAGAGCGCTCATCGTCTCTTCAGACAATGCTCCGGTCTCATTAAATTCAGCAGCAGCGTCATTCAGAAACTCTGTTGAACTATATTCTTCAGGCTCAGCCTCTTCATATACTTCCTCGTCATATGTTTCTTCATCCCGATCGCCCAGCTTTTTTTGGAGTTCAAGGTATGCGCTCTCAAGATCTCTTGCATCTTTATATTTACCAGCAAGAAGATCGTCTTGCGCTTCCTGCATCTGTTCACCGACTGCCAATGAGTCTTGCTCATCAGCATTCAGTTCAGGTGCATCTGCTGGTGTTTCATCGTAAGTAAGTGTTTCAGCCATCTGTTGGTGGTTGTGGTTGTTCTTGTGGTTGCTTAGAGGGATCAACCATTGGAGCACTAGCTAGTTGACCAGCTTGATCCACAATGGATTGTTGCTGTGTAATCTGTTGCTGTTGTGCCATCTCTTGTTGAATCTTCTCTTCAGACTTAATGAGGTTGAGGTAATCAATACCTTGAGCAGCTGCTAATCTTTTGATTGCTTCACTAGGCTCTAGATATTTCATCAATGCCTCAGGTCCAAGTGTCTGAGCAATAGTGGTGATGAAGGTTGTCAGGCTTTCACGATCCTGTCCACGACCCAAGGCATTAACACCAGCCACAATGGTTGGGCTGACATATTCCTTAGGGATCTTTGGAAGTTGTCCATTACGTTGCAGGACAAGCATGACTCTGCTTAGGTAAGGAACAAGGAACTCAACAGTCAGAAGGGAGAAGAGTCCCCCGAGACTTTGTTCGAGTTCGAGTTGGGTGAGGCGTACCTCTTCAGCTGTCGTTCGCTCAGATTGACGAATGTTTAGCTGTAGGAATGCTTCACCAATACGCCTCTCTAGTTGTTGTGCAAGGTTGGCAGCAGTAGCGAAGTCCGCTGTCTTACCACCAGTAGTAACTACAGTTACATCATCCATTCTTCCTTGAATGATTGCACCGTTACCAGCTTGTGCCAGTGTCTGTGGTTTAGTAGTACTCGACGGGCTTACAAGGAATACAACCTTAGCCGCCGCAGCTGAACCTTCAACAAGGGCTTGGCTAAGTGCTTCAAGACTACGGAAATCTCCTAAGAATTCTTCTACTCTACCTCGACCGTAATCTTCACCATCGCAAGCGTTAAATCTGAGACATAAAAATGGCGATGCATTCTTTGGAGCAGAACCTTTAGTTCCATCCATGACTTTGTCGTAGCACTCTTGATGCCAATGCCATCTACCATTGTCGTACTTGACATGGGTATAGATGTCTACATCATCATCATGACCAGAGCCATCATCACTAACACGGTTAGGTTGTGGCTCAAAGTTCTTCAGGTTGAGTAGTTCTTTACTCACTGATTCCCTTGTCACGATCTCTACTACCTGACCATTGCCATCACGGTTGACGACATAACGATTCAGTGGGTAGTGCTTAAGACCTTCCTTACCCATGTATACCAAAGCATTGCCACCAACAATCAAATGCTTAAGTGCTTGGTGCACTACCACACGATCATTAGAAGCAGCAATTGATTCCATGATGGTACGTTCCATCTTGGAGAATGACAGGTCTAGTTCTGTCCTGATCTCTGGTGTGATCTCTTCACCTAGCTTGTCTTCTTTTACTTGCAGCTTAAAAAATGTAGTTTGTGGAGGTAGCAAAGCCAACATTAATTTTGCGGCCAAAGTCACAACTGCCTTGCTGCCTACCGATTGCCAAGGTGTAACTAATACTTTGTGATTCTGCTGCTCTTCATCTCTTGAAATGAGATACGGAAGGGTCAACTTGGAACAGTCAATTGCTGTCTCAAGGAATTGATGTCTGTTACTTGTTAGTTTACTGTAACGTTCACGTGCTGTGGTCATGCGTTGAGACCTCCAGGCTTATTACCTGTGTCACCTAGTGCTACCAGCAGTGAAGCAGCGTCACGCTTAGGTGCTTTAGACGCATCACGTGTACTCTTTGCTCCAAAGGCAACAGGCTTCTTCTCTTCTTTTGTTACTTGCCGTGTTGGAAGGTTAGATTGTTGTGCAATCTGAAGCTGCTTAGTAGGAGGTGGTGCGGCAGTCTGTGCTATTTGTGGTGGCGTAGGTTGTTGGTTATTGAAACACATTAGTTTTCACATCGTTGGATTAACCACTCCACGACTGAACGTTGTCCAGATCTATACATGATCTGACGTTCGGTCCAGTCTGGTGTAGGAGTAACGGGTGGATAGTATTCATCTAATTCTTTGATGATTGAATGTAGCTCTGGCCCAAGGATAGGCTCAAGCATATTGGGGTAGGTTGACATTACTATGCTCAAAGAACGCTGGCATACGAGCTGATCTGGTGAAATTAAATTGAGGTGCTTTGCCCTCATACATCAAACGATCACTCGCATCTAGCCAAAATTTTTTGTCCAAATATTTATCGGCACTGTTACCAAGGGGTTGCATTACCCAATTGATAGTTGCCTTCCTCAATTTATCCAAGGACGGCGAGTACGTGAGCCCCATTTCTTTGCATACGAGGCTGTTCGTTGCCACGTGGATTTGTTCGTCACGGCTGATGTCTGCGGATACCGTGCGCATTCCAGCTGTACCATTAGCCCGAAGGAACGGCAGTAATACGAAGAAAATTGCACGTTCGGCAACCATTGCTTTGAGGATAGTGTGATCTGGATGCGACGTCCAAGCTTCGCGGAGACGTAGTGCTTCCGCTTCAGCTTTTTTGTCAACACCGTCAGCATTGGCGATGTAACCAAGAGCCACGTCGTGGTTCTCTTCATCTTTGACGTTGGAGGTAAGAAGTTCCCTCGCCAATACCGGAACGTCAGTGGCCAAAGCATCATTGATAAACTCTCCCACAGGTAGTTCCATATGCCTCAAGGCAAGTACACGGAACAGAGTTTCCTCTGCTCCCTCTGTACATGTACCGGCATCTGTCTGGACTGGTGTCCATTTGCGCTTCCGCGCCATTAGTTTTTGATAAGGATTCATTCTTGACAATCACATTGAAGTTCTTCATTAAGTAGATCCTCCAGATAGTTGTTTACATCGTCTTCATCTAGTGCAGCATATGCATCCGACTTATCTTGTACGTCACCCATAACTTGGAGTGAGTAATAGAGGCTTGTTTGCGGGGACGTTAGCCACTCTTCGATAAAGGCGTTGTCATACGTGACAACATCACTCCAACTGTTGAAGCTATACCCATGAAGAAGCCCTGTGCGATTTAGCATTGTCATCAGACCATCAGCGACACGCTTGTAAGCGTCCCATCCAACTTCTGAAGCAATCTCTACATCACCATATTCATATGTCTCGACACCGAACGTACCGCTATCACGGTCAACAGTCCGGCTGATTGGTGGTGCAATTTCTGGTGTACATGTATAACCATCTAGATCTTTAGATCGATAGCTACATGAAGCAGTGGGTGCAATAGCAAATGCACGTGCCATGTTATGACTACGAGCAATGACTGCAGCGTTATTAATACCTGCTCTGAACTGACAGGCTAGGTCATAAGCACGGGAGAGATGTACATCACCCCCATTGACTTGATCCAATGCCTCACCAAACTCAGCGTAAGTTACACCGTACCTTCGTAGTTGGTTGGCAAGTCCGAGTATTCCCAGTCCAACTTGTCTGTCAACTTCTGGTTTGAGATACTCTCCTGAATCACCGACCCCAGTCTTACCATGTAAGGTACACAATTCTTGCATGCCTTGAGTGAAAGCTTTTGGGATGTCGTCAAATGTACAGGCACCGCAATTGATGTGGGTAAGCAAGCAAGTCCCTCGGCTGGGTAGATATACTTCCAGACACACATTGCCTCGGATTCTGTTTCCTTCATTGTCATACTTTACTTTGTTGAGCCAGATGTCACCGGATTTAATTCCGTGTAGGAGTTCATCTTTGAAGTCACATTCGTCCCACCATTCTTGTTTGATGTTGACGCATCGCTTGACCCACGGGAGTTCATTCCTAGGAGTGCGAATAAAATCGAGACAGTCAGGATGGTTGAGATCGAGATGGCAAACCACTGCGCCATTTTTGTAGACTCCACCTCTTCGGAGTATTTCATTTAGTGTTGAGTAGATTTTAGCGAATGATATTGGTCCAGATGCAACCAATCCTTTTCCATTTTTCGTACCTGCGGGTCGCAGTTTCGACAGGTGGACAGCGCAGCCTGCTCCGAAACGTAGAGCATGTGATACAAACCTCCAGCTTTGCTCGATGCCATTTGGTCCCTCGATTGAGTCTTCTACAACGAAGACAGTGCATGAAACTGGAAGCCGTGACTCAGGATTATCAAGCCACGATTGTACACGTCCAGTACGTGAAATATAATTGGTCATTTAACTAGATCTTTTAGATTAGGTGGTGCATAGTTTGGTCCCTTAAGGACCTTGCCATCTTCGCGATAGATAGGCTTACCATCTTCGCCAAGCTTGGACATATTTGAATCGTGTACACGTTTCATGGCTTCATCAAGATCCCATTCTTGGGATGCAGCCATCTGATAGCAGACGTACACAAGATCTGCTAGCTCTTTGAGTTGATCACAATCATCTTCAAAGTAGAAGGCTTCATGAAACTCACTCCATTCCTCATCGATCAGTTTCTTTTGTACCTTCTTTGTCTCCGGTCCATTCGTCGTAAGACAATAGGCTGAGCGGAATTGATCCGCTTGATCCATCAAACTCTGGGTCTGGCAGTGTGTTGTGTAGCTCATTCTCTAGATAGTGGATTGCTTTTTTAAGATCAGATGATTTACTGTCCTTATGTCCAGCCCTGACGATGTACTTAATTGCACAGCCCAGGTGGTAGTTCAGTTGTTGGTCTCTGATAAAGTCCCAACATTCGATGGCGCCTCTGTTGTAATAGGTGGGTGACTTGGCCATTGCTTAACTAGGTTTGAAACGGTGTTTGATAGCGCGAAGCATTGTCTTTGCAACGCAATGAATACTGTGATCAGATCTTCTTTGTCTGCCTGTGGCAGCATGTCTTCAATCCTTCGCAGCTTGAATTCCTGCTCCATCGTCAACTCGATAACCGGGGGTGGGAGTCCAGGGGATGACTGCTCGTTCGATAGGGTCATAATCAGTACAGGTAAGGATGCGTGCTAGTCGTGCATTCATCAATGCATCTTCTTCAGTTAGATCTTTGTCTTTGAATGCATTGACAACTGTCTTCCATGAGTAACCGTTCTCTTCAAACAGAGCTACAGCACGCTTCACTCCAATGCCAGGCACTCCGCTGTATCCGTCAGTCTGATCACCAGCTAACGTCTGAATAAGATGCCACCGTGCACCATCAATGGGGTCAATGGTGACTGTCTCTTTCATGTCGTATAGCCTGCCAGGTATCTGACGTAGATCTTTATCAGGACTGCAGATGATGTTGCCAGGGTTAGCAGTAGCGTAGATCCCCATGGAATCATCAGCTTCTAGCTCAGGCATCACAATAACTTGGTATGAATTACCTAATTCTGTGATGACACGTTTGTAACCACAGGGCTTCTTTCTATTTCGATGCCCTTTGTATTCCGGGTAAATTTTTTTCCTAAAATTTTTAGAGTCACTGAAGAACAGCACCATCTCTGGAGTGTCCCACATGAACTCATTCTTGATGTTGTTTAGGTCACGTTCAACATACCGCATTGCTTCAGAGAAACGACTGACTACTGTGATTACATCTTCACCCCAGTCAATCTCATCTTCTGCACCGGCACATCCTTTGTAGACAATGTAGTCGGCGTCAACTAGCAGTTTCACGCTTTTTCTCCTTATACCACGCAATAAACTCGTCACACTTTTCGCGACGTCTCTCCCCTAGGTACGGGTACATATCACATACTATGGCAAAGATTTTATCTGGATTACTGGTTTCTGTCTGTGTCCAAGGTTTATATTCAGGATTATTTTTATGTGTATACGGACCGTACACCTTGAGATCCCACATAGCACCGAAGTGGTTTACTACATCTGGATCAGTCATCTTCACCCGCAAGCAATAGCAATGCTTATTATTGGCCCAATAAAGAGTTCCTTCTCCTTCATATAAACCAGCAGCCCAAGCTACTTCATTTTCATCAATGTACTTCTGACCAATCTCTTCCCTGCTTTGCTTCAGCCGCGATGGGGATGCGGAGGTTGTAGTATTCTCCAGCAGCGATTGCTGAATATACCAAGGATGTACAAAGATCTTCTGCGTGCTCTGGGGCACACTCGTACTGTAATTCGTCATGTATAAATGCGAGCTGTGATGCACACAACCCTGTAGATTTAATAGTGTCTTGATTGATAACCAGCCAACGCTTAGCGATTACACCAGCGGATGATTGCAATAAGTAGTTAAGAGCTTTGTGAGGACTATCTACTTTGATAGGTCGTCCATCAATGCTTAAGAGGATACCTTTATTACTGGTAACTCTCCCTTTTACTGCTTCCAACAATTCGGCAAGTCCATCAATAGCATTAACAAATGCTTCTCGAATCTCCTTACCTTTCTTTTTAGCCTGTGCCTCGCTTAATTGAGGGTCATAGGAATGTCCAATTTTGGCGTTGCCTGCTCCATAGAGGAAGGAGTAGGAAATTTTTTTGATTTGTTGGCGAGTGACCCCAACCCGGTCTGCATTTTGTTGATGGATGTCGCCGTTGAGGAGAGTATCCCCAAAACTTGTGCTGTACCTAGCCAAATAGTGACTAAGCATACGGAGTTCGATAGCAGCAAGATCAGCGCCAACCATGAGTTGACCTTCACTAGCTTTGAATAACTTTCTAAATTCTGATTCACTGGGTGTAGCCGCTAAGTTTGGTTTACGGTGTGCACATCTGTGCGTATTTGTTGCAACTGAACAGTGGTGATGAATCCTAGATTTCGTAGCAAGCTTGAGCCATGCGTTGACGCCTTCGGAGATCATCCCCAGCTTCTTCGTAATATCGAGACATTTCATGAACTCCAAAGCAATCTTCGGTCCACCTGAGGCAGCCATCTCCTTCAGTACAACCTCGTCGATAATCGGCTTCAAAGTAGCTGTCAGCTGGGTCGGCTTCCAGCCATGAAATGTTTGCAGAATCCATGAGATATGATCTCTTGATGTTGGGTTTAGTTCTTTGAGGCGAGTAAATGGACATCCTTCAACGTATCCAGATGATTTGTTATTTCGTTTAGGAGTAAATTCTGATCCTGCAACGAAAGGGTGCCTGTTACGTAGTAGTTCAGTAGTTTCTTCAAGTTCTTGTCTGAGAGACGATGCAAGTTCCCATGCAGCGCGTTCATCAAAACTCCATCCATGAATTTCTTGTTCAGTGAGTATCTGTGCAACCCTGTGCTCTAACGAGACCCAGTCAGGTAGGGGTGGAAGTGGTCGCATAATTTGGTGGTTACTTTTACGTCTTGTGCGCAATAGGTCTCCATCTCTGGCGACCATTCTTTCCAATCAGTGGTCTTACCAAACTCACCTTTGTATTCACCTAACCTGTGACCGTATGACTCAAGTGAGTGACGACCATAGAGTTGCATAGGCATGTTTTGGATAGACCTTTTCTGGTCTATGTCCAACATGTCTGTGTGATACAAACGTGAAAGCAATAGCGTGTCTACGACAAGCGCTTGCGGGTTGAACCACGGATATATTTTTCGGATGACCGGTATGTCATACGATATGATGTTGTGTCCGACAATGACATCAGCATCTTCCAATCTTTGTACACCTCTGACAATCGGCTCTTCATTACCTTCATCGTTGTAGTGATAGGTTTTGTCAGCTTCGCTGTCATAAATGACAAGACAGTGGATCTTGGTAACATCATTGAGTAATCCGTCAGTCTCCAGATCGAATACGAGCATTCTTCCAGTGATAGGTTTTGTCTACGAATTGAGCCCGTTCAACCATCTCTGGTGTGGGTGGGTTTGGTTTTTTTAGTGGTAGGTTCCAACGTATTGGTGTTCCCTCTTCAATGAACTCTTGATTCATTTCCTCATATTCAGAAATCTGTTTCGGCGTTAAAGTCTGCAGTCGCTGCGGTTTCATTAAACTTACAAGTATTAAGGTCGTATTTCAGCTGGCATGCTTCACCAACTTCGCCAGAATAGCGATTTTTAAGGACTCGCACTGTTGTAGCATCGTTATCAGTTCCACTTTGCTGATCCCGTTCGAGTGCAATAACTGCGTCTGATAATTGGCCAATACTTCTGCTACCTCTGAGAGATCGCAGTTGTACTCGACCACCCTCTTCGTGTGATTGTCCATTAGGCGGTGTAGTTGTATGGCAAACAAGAAACAATGTGATACCTGTACGCTCAACTAACGAACGTAACTTTGTCATCGTGCGATCGATCATCAATCTCTCATCCCCTTCAAGTCCACTCAATAGAATGGATAGGTGATCAAGGAAGATAACCTTACATTCAAGACCAACCGCCATATATTCAATACGGTTGTAGATATGATCAGGGTCATAGCTCCCGAAACCATCAAACAAGTGAAGGTTCCATTTAGCAACTGTCTGATCAAAGATCTCTGTTAGCTCGCTTCGTTGTTGTTCTCCGAGGTGTAGAGGTTTTCTAGCTGCGACTGACATGAGTCCAAGGATTGTTCGTCTATTAGATTCTTCAAGTCCCAAATAAGCGCACCGCTCTCCTTTATTGAGAAGGTGAGTACACAACTCTTTGAGGAGGCTAGATTTTCCGACGCCAGAGCCTGCAGTAAGCGTGATAAGTGAGCCAAATTGGATCCCGTGTAACTTCTCTTGTAATCCTTTGAACGGGTAGTCATGATCTGAAGGAGGTGAAGGTGTGGTTACTAGGTCAAGTAATGATTTGGCATCAACAATGCCGTCAGGTTTGTACTGTGTATGTCTAAAGTTAAGTACTTCACGGATAGCCTCTCGATTGCCATCTTGTAAGGCCTCTGAGGCATCCTTGTAGTCCTCTAGAAAGCCTATGAATACCTTGCCAGGTGGTAAGACACTCGCAGCTTCTTCAGCACCCTTCTTACCGGCTTCATCGTTATCAAAGAAAATGACGATCTTGTCGTAATGGTTGATCCATTCATAGTTGTTTTGGATCGCTTTCTTTGCTGCTGATGCACCGTTAGGAACTGAGACAACAGGCCAAGGGAGTGCTTCATAGACGCTCATGGCGTCCATCTCTCCCTCAGTGATGATTAGTCTTTGATCTTTAGCTGTGTTGTGACGGAAGCATTGCATCCCGAATAGGGACTTGACTTCGCCTTCACATCTAAAGTCTTTGTTCTTTGTCCTTACTTTTGCTCCGACAACTTGGCCAGAACTGTTGAAATAATAGTGGCGTAGGAGGCCTGTACCATCTTTGTAGGTTTTGAATAGTTCACAGGTTCGTTCAGAGATACC
>NZJA01000017.1 GCA_002691835.1 Planctomycetota bacterium | reverse complement strand
GCCCGAAGCCAAGCTGCGCCACGCATGCCCTCACCGGTAGCCAGCGTCTGAGCATCGCGCAATCCATCCGACAGGGAGACACCGGCAAGGGAGGCGACGGGAAAGCCACTCCAGGCAGCTGCTAAAATGACGAGGATACAGCCGTTCATCATCTTCCTTCCCACTCCACTTGTGTAAGCCACTCCGAATCCACCGCAAAACAGGTAACCTTCGGTATCGATAACGGGCTTCAGGTATTTTCACCATATCCTCGGCTGTCACCAGTCCTGCGGGCAGGATTTCACTCACTCTATCAGGCAGATCCATCGAAGCAGACGAGCTCCGAGACCATGCTGTTCCGGCAAAAGATCCCTGAGATCGGGCCTCATTGCCACTCTAGGTCGCTCAACTTGCGTTCATTCTCTGATTTGTATAGCCTTCTCAGGTGAAGAGTGTTCTGGATTCACCGAATTTTGCGATTCAGTCGATCCTCTGAAACCCACACTGATTCCTCTTGTGAAGGCCTTGGCCCTCATGAGTAACCCCAACCCACGGAGACCGATGACCTCAAACAGGAACTCCGCCCCGCAGGAATCTGATTCCCGCTGGAGCATCGTTCTCGAAGTCTCTGCTGGGATTGTCCGCTTGCCGGTCGCAAGGATCGATTCCAGAGAAGTTCTCGTCGACTCCACCATCCGCCTTCAGATTGGACAGCGATACGAACTGATCGTAGAGCGTCCCGATGGCCACGCCGAGTTGATCCATGCTGAAGTGCAACAAAGAAACGACGCAGGATTGTTGCTCCGCTGGAAGCCTGCTCACCCGAGAGAATTAACCGCACTCGAAAGACTCTTTGGGGGAAATGAACCGATTCTTCCAGAGGGAGGAGATCTCGAGTCAGCCCTTCGATCTCGATCCCGCCTTGTCAGAACTTCTGCGATTGCAGCTCAAAGAGATAGTGTCAGAGTTCTCAACCTGTCTGCCATCAAAGAACTGATTCAAGCCTCTGTCGATGAGGTGATCCAAGAGAGTGGAAGATCTCTCGGTGAAGAAGAACTTCGACGTCTAAGAGAAGAATCCGAGAAAATTTTTCAGGAAAAACTCACCGAGTTTCAGAATGAGAAAGCTGACCTCCATTCACACATTGAAAATCTGACTGCAAAATTAAATCGGACCCAAGAGCTCTTGGGATCGGAAAAGGATCGAGAGGTCGAGCGTGATCGATTCACGATGACCCGAGAGAGCCTGATCGAGTTGGAACGCACCCTCGATCGAATCATCGACAAGTCGGCGAACTCTCATAATCTCCCTGAAAAAGTCGAGCTGGAAATCCGGGAAGCCGTCCAGCATTCCTTGGAGCTAGAGCGATCAAAAGCAACTGACCGGGAAGAAAAGACCCGAAGTGAAAACATTGAACTGCTGGAGCGAAAAGTCCATCGACTGGCCAAGAACCTGGACGAGGCCCGTAGTCAGCGAGACGTGGCAAGAGAGACCGCTCGCAGACTCGACCGTCGCGAAACCTCTCCTACGGGAACATTCACTCCCCCAGAGGCGTTTACAAACAAGACTGATGAAGATCCCGGTGGTCGTCGCAGGGCACTACTGGTCGATCTCGTCTCTGAAAATCGTCAACTTCGTGAGCAAATTGTAAAAAAAGTTCCTTCAGATCCAAAACGAGGGCATGATCCCCAGATTGAGAAGGATCTCGCCTGAATCTAATTCGGGTTTCTGAAGAGACATTGAAGGAGGACACCCCATGAGCGAAATCGTATACGTGGGCATGGACCTGGGAACCAGCAGGACATCGATTACCACGTCCACCGGCGTCAGAACCACCGTGTGGTCCTATGTCGGCTATGCCCACGACCATGTCAGCAAAAAGCTGCTCGGCGGCCGTGATAAAGTCTTTGGAGAAGAAGCCGTTCAGAATCGCATGGCTGTCGATCTCGTTCGTCCGCTCGACAAAGGCGTGATCGTCGATGATCACAACGCGAAGAGAGCGACTCGAGATCTCATTGAACATATTCTTGAGCAAGCAGACATTCCATCCGGGAGCACCGTCTATGGTGTTATCGGTGCACCCGCTGAAGCCAGTGTCGATTCAAAAGCCCACATTTTGGAAGCGGCTTCTGAGTTCATGGACAGCATCATCGTTTGCTCCGAACCCTTCTCTGTGGCCTACGGCCTCGACTTCCTTTCTGACACGCTCGTCATCGACATCGGTGCAGGAACTGTCGATCTGTGCCGGGTTCACGGCACCATGCCAAAAGCTGACGATCAGCGCACTCACCACTTCGGCGGTGACGCCATCGACCAACGGCTCTTTGACCTGATCAGTGAAAAACACCCGGAGGCACAGTTCTCCGTGAATATGGTCCGGGAAATCAAAGAGAACTTTGCCAGCGTTGGCCGTCAGCAGGATCCGGTGATTGCCACCTTCCCAGTGAAGGGTAAGCCCACCGAATTTGACATCACTGAACTGGTCCGCGAAGCCTGTATGGGCATCGTTCAGCCGACAGTGGAAGCACTGCAGGATCTGATCGCTACCTACGATCCTGAGTTCCAGCAGAAGATGCGCAATCACGTTCTCCTTGGAGGAGGTGGAAGCCAGATCACTGGACTAGCCAGAGCCATGGAGGAAGCCCTCGTAGAATACGGCGGCGGTAAAGTCAAAGCCGTTGAAGAACCTCAGTATGCGGGATCCAACGGGGCCATGAGGATCGCCCTCGACATGCCTGAAGAATTCTGGAAAGAGTTCGTCGCCAATCAAAAGGAAGAAGCCTAACACTTCGCTTCAGTGAACAAAAAAAAAGGCCGGGAGCAGTTTCTGCTCCCGGCCTTTTTTACTAAAGATCATGCTAAAGAGCCTGACTCGATCTTTCAGTTTTTCCTCGATCACCTGAAAGCCATAAGCGGATTTCGGAAACCTGTAACTTGCGCATCCCCGGAGCGGCTATGGGATTAAAATTCAGGTCTCGTGGTAACTTTACTCTTCTTTGCAAGCCTCCCCATGCAGCCTGGCGAATCGACTCATCTGCGTCTTCCAATGCACCCGCAAGGATGCCGATCGACTCGCCACGGGTATCTTGGGCAAACCCGCAGACACAGAGAAAACGAACTTCAGCGTCTCTCTCAATCATAAAACGATCCTGCAGTGCATCATAAGCCATGGGTAAGTTCATCGTCAGCAGGATCGAAGCGGCTGAACGCCGAGCAGTCACATTGCCCTCTGCGAGAACCGAAGCCACCGGTGTAACGGCAACACTTCCATACTCCAACAATGCACTTTCCATCAGATTGTCATCGAGCGCATTTCCTTCGGCGAGCATCGCGATCAATCGAGGAAGGGCACGTTCATCACCTTCTCTCGCCAAGATCATACAGATCACCCGCTTCGTACGAGCCCCGATAAAGGGATCACCCAATTCTGCAGCGAGGAGATTTCTAGTGATCATTGGAGCTTTACGAAGACTCACGAGAATGCGATCGAGGGCATGCTTCTGAATGTCTTCGTCATAAGACCCAAGGTTGGGAATCAAAGTGGTGTTACGAATATCCTGAAGCACGCCATCTTGGTCTTCTGCTTTTTCAGGACCGGCACAACCAGACAACGGGATCAATAGCAAACAGACGATCAACAACAACCAATGGGTCGTGCCATATCCCAAATGGGGATTTCGGCATTGAAGGTTTACCCCGGTAGGATCCATTTCAGTGAGCATTCTGGAAGTCCACCCTTCCAACTTTTGTCCTCTGAAAAAAATCAAAGTCCCTGTACCGGTCTGCTTGTGGAAGTGTTGAGATCGTCCCAACGCTCATCCAAAGTTTGCAGACGTCCTCCCAGTTGATCGAGAGTCACCGTTCTGCGACCGAACGCAGAAAGATCGTCCTCAAAGATTCCAAGCGGAATCTCACCAGAGGAGATGGTCTCCTGAAGCCTGACACTGAGGAATGTGGCGACCGAGAGGAAGTCCACACCGCGCTCCGACAGCATTTCCAACAACTGGGTGTAGCTCAACTGCGTGAGATCTGCAGCAGCCGGGTAGAGAATCAGGAGTTGCTCTTCCAGAAGATCCCTGAATTGACCGTGTTGCTCTGCCTTGCGGCCGAGGCTATCGATAAACACAGCAAAATCCTGGAGGCTGTCCTTATCGAAAGTTCTCAAGAGGGTAATCGTCTCATCTGAGAGATCCGTTTCACCTCTCATGACGACGAGATCGCCTTTTTCGTAGAAGGTTTTCAATTTATCGAAAGAAAGACTGACTGCATACGGACTTGTTGGAACAACGATTTCCCGACGAGGCGAAACGACATCGTCGTAATCCAGATCCGGGTTCAGGCTCTTAATGTTTTCCACCAAAATCGCCGCAGCCTGGAAGAAGAGCTGACGCTCCTCCTTCGACCATGTCGCCACCGATTTTTCCGGGTGACGAAGTTTGAGGAAACTCAACTTCTCGGTCGCTTCGGGAAGGTAGTCATCAAAAATCTTGAGTCGGCTGATCAGCTCTCGTTTCTTGACGATGCTCAAAAGAGTCAGATCGACTACTTCATCTCTGGAGAAGCCTTTTACCGGAGTCCGGCTAATAGGATCCAACCCGACGAGGTCTCTTCCTTTGAGAATGTATCTGTCATTAAACAAAACACTGTTGCGGGTGTCGAAATGACGACTCTCCTTAGGCGTGGAGATGGGATCAACTCCATCCTCGGAGAGAATATGCGGAGTGAGGACAATGATGATTTCCGAACGCTGTTTTTGAGAACTTTTACGACCGAAAAGTCCTCCAACAATTGGCAGGTCGCCCAAACCAGGAATTGCGTTTCGAGAATCGAATTCACTCTCCTTGATGAGGCCGCCAAGAATCAAAGGTCGGTGATTTTTCACCCGAGCCTGCCCGCGGAAGTTACGGGTAGCCACTTGGGGAATACCCAAAAGATCTTCCTCAAAAACTCGTTGCCGGCCTTGAAGATTATTCACGGTGATGTCGATCAGCATTGAAACTTCATTTTCGTCATTTCCGCTGATACGGGGTTTGACGACAAGGGTCGTTCCGATATGTTCCGTTCCCACCTTGTTCGCATTCTCGACAAAATTTCCGCCACTGACATCGCGAACGACATCCGTCGAAATAAACGTTGGGATCTTTTCTCCGAGGTGCAGCTGACTCTGGCGGTCATCCAGAGCGTATAGCTTCGGCCGTGCTTTAATGATGGCATCACCATTGCGAACCAGTGCGTGGACTCCTGCTAAAAACTGAGACGAAAGGGCTTCTGTCGTGTCATCGAACAGGAAGGACAGCCCCGCTTGCTGTATCGGATTGAAGTTGGTGTTGATATCAGGAAGCGGCTCTCCTGGCAAAGGAGACGCGAAATTGACCACAGCGCTTCGCTTTTCAAAGGCCAGGGTATCGACCCCGAGGTCCGAGAGAGCGTCTGCTTCCAATTCGATAATCTGCACTTCGATCATGATCTGACGTGCAGGAACGTCGATCATGGCAATGAATTTCTCAATCCGCTCCAAGTCTTCATCTGTTCCAACGACGAGGATTCTATTACGAGTCTCTGTAGAAGGAGATTCTTCAAAAGTCAGCGAGAGCGATGAATCCTCGATCCCTGTCCCCAACTTGACCGGGGGTAATGAGATCGGATCGATGTGCGGAATCTCAAGAACGTACGGATATTCTGGAAGATCCCAAGACTGCAGCATGGTTCCGCTGGCGGCTTCGTATTTCGAATAAACCGCTTTTTCATATTTACGAGTAATCGTGCGATTTCCCTGCTTCACGGCATCCGTTTTGACCTCAGCAGTTCGGTGATAAACCTGACATACCTTACTGGCGGCCAAGGCCTCCAACACCAATTGGATTCCTGCATACTTAATCGTGATCGACTCTTGCTTGAGACGATCACGAATGCCGATCTGTTCGAAATTGCGAATCGTTTTAATCAACGATTCGGTGACTTCTTTGGTGCCATTAATCATCAGAGAATTGGGTCTCCCCGTTACTCGACTAATGGTTTTTTCATCCAGGTATTTTTTCAGTCCAGGGGTGTCCATCAGGAACTGGAGGACTTCTTCGGTTTCCGCATGGAAAAGTTCAATGAAGGTTATATTTGGAACCTGAGCTTGAACCACTGGTGAGAAGTTGGGAGATCCCCAAAGAAGAGTTAGCACGAAAAGAGTGAGGCTGGCGACCTTGAATGCCAGACTCCGAGTTCTTTTCTGTTGCTGCACCAACATCTTGAAGGATTCCACCGGTTTCCCTGCCAGATGGATGAGCAAAAGCTCTCCATCTTGTCTGCGGTGCCGATAAGAATCGTTCTCGCCAAATTCTGTCTTCCCAGCTGTACTGGGTGGAAGACTCTGCTGCAGGCGATTCTTTTCGGCGTATCCATGAGAGTCTTCATGCATGCCAATGTTGGCTGCAGAAGGTTGCTCAGTACTCAAGGTGACCATTATCGGCACGTTATCGTCCATTCTCAACCAGAACCCAGCCACTCCATGCCGAAACATGGTGATTTACCGAAGATTTCGCTCTAATCGATCTACAGGCGTCCCTGAGGGCCTCTGCCGGCGAAATGCGTGCTGCGGCAGAGTCGATCAGGTGATCCGTCAATTGTCGGGTGACCTCATCCTCGACAGGCCAAAGGGACCCCAAAATCCCCTGGCAGCCCGCTCTCAGCACCGCCCTGGGAAATCCGGCGAGGTCATCCGCACCCGGCCCCCCCGCCATTGCGGTCTCACATCCTGTCAGCAAAACGAGTCGGCAACTGGAAAGATCCCATTTCTCCAACTTTTCCGCCCGCAATCTTCCATCGGGGCTCCCTGCGTCCGGTGAGAGGCGCAATTGGGAGGCTCGCGGATTTCGGGGATCGAAGTCTCCATGACAACCGAGATGCAAAAATTTTCTTCCTGCCAAATGCGAAGTGAGTCCAGAAATCGTTGCCGCTGATCCCGAAAGAACCGTGGAAGCTCCCAGTTTTTTAGCAACCAGAACTCCCTCCGCACGTGCCCCAGGAAGACGATTCATACCCGGAACATCCGGGTCCACCAAAGACAGCCATTGATCTGCAGGTAAAGCCGAGAGTTCTCTTGAAGCAGCCACTAAATCCGGAAGCAAACTGCAGGCAGTACGATCGAGAAGCGATCGCCCGGCAACAGGTAATCCTGCCCAAGGAACTCTTCTCAAATGATCCAACGGTAACAAAAGGAGTCTCTTCAGCTTTGGAACATTTCCGTCAAACACAAGCCCGGAAATCCACGCAGCCGATTCACGATCCCGACCTCGACTGGAATGTAAACGATCGATATGTTCTTCCAGCTCTCCCAGTTCAAAGTCCGCGATCTTCAGATTCCATTTACCATTTTCAGTCCACCAATTCAGAAGCCGGTCCCCAGTACTCACCAGCACCTGGATTCTGAATTCCCCTTCTGCTTCTCTAGCGAGAGATTGAATCCAATCCACTCCTGGAACAGAGTCGCCAGGCCGACGGATTCGCAATAGTTCGGAGGCTTGAAGTGATTCCACCGGATTGCCGGAGAGAGCCAACAATTCAGTCAGAAGAAATGCCGGCTCACGTCGGTGGAAAAGGACCGAATCATCATCCCCATGACGTAACCGAATTTGCTCAACAGCTTCGACTGCGAACCGGGATCTCTCGATAGCTTCTGAGATTTCGCCACGAGAATAATGTGCTTTCGCCAACGCCAGTTCAGTCTCCCAGAGAGTATCCAGATCTCCATTCAACTCCCGTGCAGATTCGACCGCAGAACGTGTCTCTGTAATCCAGCCTCGTGCAGCGGAAGTCAGTGCAATCTCTACTAACGCAGCCGATGCCAGAACGCGATCTCCCCTGGAGGTTGCGATTTCAAGTGCAGATCGAGCATCTTCAAGGGATCGTATGAATCCGTTGCGGCGCACTCCCGCATCCAATTGACTCAAGCCTTCCTCGCGGAATCGACGAGCCCTGTCGATGAAGCTATGTGCTTGAACTGCTGAATCATTGGGAGCCAAAGCCAATGCGCGATCGAGATTTCGTTGTGCTTGAGGCCCATTGAGACGATCGATCCTTGAAAAGACATCCAGAATCGAAGCATTCAGTCTGAACCACTCCGCTTCTTGCTGGGCCCCCCCGCCTCCCCGGTCGATTTCTTTTAACTCACGGAATGCATCCACAGGTTTTCCATCTCGCAGTTTGCGAGAAATACGATCGAGGATTTCTCCACGAGAATTACCTTTGGGATACCAGGGGGTCTGCTTCCAACTCCGAACAGTCGGGAGATTAATCACTTCTCCAGAGACCTTTTGAATCCGCGTAACCACTTCTCCCTCAGGAATACGCCCCGGGTCGGGCCCCCATAATTCGTCTTCTCCGATGATCAATTTTGCAGCCTGACCATTGACGCTATAGGAAGCGAGAACGATCTCTGATTGATCCGTTTTCAGTACGATCTCAATCTCACGATCCTGATCCGATTTCGGTAACTCAACGGTAAAGAGTTCCCGACCAGCCAGAGGACGATCCCCTGAGAGCTCTTCGATGAAATGAGAACCCGATTGAGCCCATAGGTCCCCCCCACAGCAAAATTGAGAAAGCATGCACAGACAAATGAAGATGCTGGGGAACAAACGGAAGGGAATTGCTGGTGAGATCAGTGAACGTTTCTGTCCACTGCGGAGTGAAAGATAGAAGTTCGTCAAAACTCCGGGATCCGGAGTCGTGTTCAGTGGGTAGATTTCTGGGCTCCGGAGTCTCAGCCAGGGCGGCAACCCGGCCCTTTCAATATGCCGAAATCTCAAAAAAAATCAATGCCGACCAGGACTCTGTCGAATCCCATCCCAAATCGTCGGATTTGGTGACAACTTCTCCAGCGCAAATTGCTCGATCAGGTCTTCAGGCATCCACCGTTCTCCCTCGGCAGCGAGTCCACAAAGATGGGCAAGGGTCCCGACGACCTCCGCTGCAGAAATGCCCTGCCTTCTATAATGACCCAGACTGGTATCGCCATGCCTCTTGGCGAGCCGAAGACCATCCGGACCGGTGATCAAAGGAACATGGATAAATGAAGGAGGATCCCAGCCAAACAGACGGTAGAGGAGGAGCTGCCGAGGAGTCGAAGGAATCAGATCATCCGCTCTCAGGACCTCTGTAATGCCATCTGCGGCATCATCGACGACGACCGCAAGTTGATAAGCGGGAGTGCCATCGCGCTTGCGAAGAACAAAATCTCCGACCACATCCCCTGATTCAGGTCCGCGAAACTGATCGACAAAAGGGACCGCTCCAGATTCGATTCTCAGGCGGATCGCGGGCTCCTTGCCGCTGGCATGACGGGCTTCTTCAGCATTCGACCACCGCTGACGACATGTTCCCGGATAAACGGTTTCCGAAGCTGGGATATCCCCCTCATGGGGTGCACTCGCAGCTTCCTCGATCTCCTTGCGGGTGCAGACACAGGGATAGGCAGCTCCTTGATCGATCAGCTGATCGATGGCCTCGTCATGACGCTTTCTCGAATGGCTTTGGATGCGAATTTCGTCATCCCAATCGAGTCCCATCCATTGCAGATCCTCAATCGCTGATTCAGTGGCTCCCTGACGTACCCGTGGCCCATCGAGATCCTCAATTCGCAAAAGGATTCGCCCTCCCTGCTGACGAATCGAAAGCCATGCCAGAAGGAATGACCTCGCGTTCCCCAGATGCAGGACACCGGTTGGACTCGGTGCCAACCGGCCCACTGGTCCCGAAGAAGAGGCTCCTGCCCCGGAAGCCCCTAATCGTGGTTCTTTTGCCGAAGACAAAGGCAAATTTCCTCTCCCGGGCCCCGATCGACCCGGCATAAGTACGATGTTCCCACGAATCCACTGAAGGTGATATCATGGAGTTGAGGATTCGAACAGGGTCCCCCTCTGCACTCAGGTTTGCGACGTGCGCAAGCACTGCAGAGATGATTCAGATTTTTTCCACTGGTGGGACGCCGCCAGGCAGGACGGTGCCCGGTTGTGGGTGTCACGTCCACGTGAGACCGGGAACTCCAAACCAAGAGAGGAGGTGGTCCATTGATGATTGTCCGTGGCTCTAGCAGGAGGTGGGTTCGTTAACCCGCGCCTCTGACGGGGGAAGCGGTGAATCCGCTCAATCCTCCTGGTAGAAACAGGGCCCGAAGGGTGATTCCTTCGGGCCCTTCTTCTTTAGCTTCTTCCTTTTTTGCCCAGATTGTTCGGTATCACCCCTTCACCTTCGACCTCTTATCCCCCCCCACCTTTCAACCGTATTCGGTATAAATCCCCTACGAATCAGGCCTAAGAAGCCAATTTATTTGCTGGAAATCGACTCCTCATACCCCGGTAGGGTTGTATCGGGTCGACCCCATCGACAATATGATCAGGTTCCTCTTCAGAGGGTCGACAAACTTGATCTGACAGATAGCGGGTAACCTTGAGTGCCGAAACTAGGGCTCGACTGAAAAACATCGAACAGCTTCTCGATCGAATTCAGCATGCGGTCCGTTTTGACGAGCTAAAAGAGAAGCTCACCAATCTGGAGGAAAAGATGTCAGCCCAGGATTTCTGGGATGACCGAGAGGCCGCAGAGAAGATCATTCAGTCGATGAAGTCGACCAAGTCTTCGGTCCAGTCCATCGAAAAACTGAAACAAAGCCTCGAAGACGTGGAAGTTCTCATCGAGCTCGCCGAATCCGAATCCGATGAAGACTCTATGACAGAAGCGGAATCTGAAATTTCCCTGCTTTTGGAAAATGCTGAAAGCCTAGAACTAAAAACACTCCTCAACGGCAAATATGATCAGGCTAGCGCATTTATCGAGATTCAATCCGGTGCAGGTGGAACAGACGCCGCAGACTGGACTCTGATGGTTCAAAGAATGTTTTTACGCTGGGGTGAAAAACAGGGCTACAAAACTCAAATCATCGATGAGCAACATGGTGAAGAAGCAGGCCTAAAGTCCTCGACGATCCACTTGGTCGGTGATTATGCCTATGGATATCTCCGATCAGAATCAGGAGTCCATAGGATTGTCCGGATCTCCCCCTTTGATGCTCAGGCTCGCCGACAGACCGCCTTTTGCTCGATTCGCGTGACACCAGAAACCGACAACGCTGACGGTGTTGAAATTGTCGACTCAGACCTTCGTGTCGATACCTACCGAGCCAGCGGTGCCGG
>NZJA01000016.1 GCA_002691835.1 Planctomycetota bacterium | reverse complement strand
AGAGATTGGCAGTGGGACACCTGCTCAACCGAATCGCCTATGGACCCTTGCCGGGACAGATCGACAATATCGTCAACGCAGGAATCGAAGCGACCATCATGAGTCAGCTGAACCCTGCTCCGGGAGTTGATCCGAATCCGGTCATGGATCCCCTGGAGGCGTCATTCACCGCCCCGGTTCCTCATGCACTCGAGCAATTCATCCTGCGTCCCAACGGGCGTTACCGTTACTTCCTCGGTACCGAGGAGCCTCCCACAGACTGGACCCAACCCACCTTCGATGACACCGGTTGGCTTCTGGGAATCTCCGGCTTTGGCCGTGGAGACAGAGATGATGCGACAGAAATCCAGGAAATCGCCAATGGGCTTCCGTCGATGTACATCCGCACCGAGTTCCTCATGCCCAACTCTCCTGGCACCGGTCTTGTTCAATTGAAAATGCTTTACGACGACGGCTTTGTGGCGTACCTGAACGGGGTCGAGTTCGCCCGCAGTCTCAGAACCAACGGCGTGCCCCATGTGGAGGGCAATCCTCCCACTTTTGATCAGTACGCCACGCAAAATCACGAAGCGGTCTTGGCTGAGTACTACACAATTCCTGAAGCATTGTTGCAGCCCGGCTTGAACACCCTCGCGATTCAGGGTCACAACGCGCAAAACAGTGGAGATTTCACCCTGCGTCCCACCATCGTTTCACGGACCCTGACAACCGGCGAACGGCGATTCTTTCTCACCGAAAGTGAACTTCAAAGAACGCCCTTCATTCGCGGCATCTATTCCGAATACCAGCTGCAAAAAGTGCTCGGTGAGTTTTGGGAAAATCATTTCCTTACAGACGAAGACAAGCTGCATGACCTGTTAGGTGCTGAGCGAAACCGTTACAACCATCGTGTTTACGGAAACAACCAAGGCTCAAAAGTGCTTTCCAATACCCTGGAGTATGCGGAATACGATTTCTTCTGTGACAACGCCCTCGGGCAATTCGGAGACTTGCTGCTGTACAGTGCCAGCAGTGTCCCCATGCTCGTATACCTCGACAGTATTTTGAACAATGCTGCCCAGCCCAACGAAAACTACGCTCGCGAAATTCTCGAACTGCATACTTTGGGCGTCGATAACGGATACACCCAGGCGGACATCGAGGAGGTCGCCCGAATCTTTACCGGCTGGACTGTTACAAGAGTCCCCACAGCGATGGTTCAGAACTTCCCTGATTACGTCGATAACCCTGTCACCTCCAGCCCTCACAACATGACGCAAACCGTACTGATCGAGATCGGTGATGAGTGGAAATACATGAAGGGTCTCGAAGAGCCTTCCCCGGGCCCCGTGGGCGGTGCAACGACTCTGTGGACGCAGCTGGCTTTCGACGACTCCACCTGGCTTTCGGGACCGACTGGCATCGGTATGGGAGACGGTGACGATGCCACGGTTCTCGATGACATGGACAACAACTACACCTGTTTTTACACCCGCAAGATTTTCAACATCACAGACCCGGCGATGCCCGAGTATCTGGAACTGTCCGTGGACTTCGATGACGGCTATGTCTGCTACCTGAACGGTGTCGAGATTCAGCGCAGCTCCAACATGAATGGCACCGGCTCACCTCCTCCGCACACGGCTGTGGCCACTGGAGGACATGAAGCGAGCGGCAGGCCCGATCTCATCGATCTGAATCACCTCAGGCCGCTTCTGGTAGCAGGGGACAACATTCTGGCTTTCCAGATTCATAACCTGAGCATCACCAACAATGATGCTTCTTTCCTTCCACGAGTCACTGCCGGAGTGCCGACCAGTCGTCACATCGATTCCAATGACCCCAATGGAAAATGGGTATTTGCCTTCAATCCGCTGAATCATGACAACGAGTCCAAAACCATCTTCACGGGAACTCCCTACGAACTGGTGACTCCCGCAGGTCGCATCGGAGCCGATGGAGTCCAGGACGCCTTTGATCTGGTGGCCTCACTTGAATCACACCCGGGAACCGCACAGTTCATCTGCATGAAACTGATTCAGAAGTTCGTTTCCGACGATATCAGTCTCGCCAGCCTTGAAGATGGAAGTGCGCCGCTGGAACTCCAGAGCCTGCTTGCCAGCATGATCAGTGCCTGGTACTCGACTCCGAGACCCGGAAACATCGGCGTGGTCATGGAGACCCTTCTCGACCCGGTCGATCAGGGCAACGCTTTCTGGGATCTCCAGTTCCGCAGAAACAAGGTCAAGACACCGATAGAGTTTGTCATCTCAACCCTGAGAGCTTTGGGTTCACCCGCTAACAGTGACAATCTCGTGGCCTGGGCCTCCGACATGGGCATGGAAATGTTCGAACGCGACGAGCCCGACGGCTTCCCGGAAATTGGCAACGACTGGATCGGTACAACGACACTGCTTCAGCGAATCAATTTCGCACGCCGTTTCGCCGCCAATGCTGATAACGACTTCCCATGGACCCTCGCCGACATCATCGGGGATGCTCCTCTCGGTGCTCAGGAAGTCCTCGATATCTTTGATGAAGTTCTTTTCCAGAGTTCCATGACTGAGGCAGAGCGTTGCCTCGCTCTGGACTATCTGGAATCGGGACTGGATGGCAGTTTTCTGCCTCTCGATCCCGCGGCTGGCGATTACGCCAATCGCGTCCGTGACATGGTGGGCTACCTCTTCAGCCTGCCCAGATTCCAGTTCCAGTAAGAAACGGAGAAATGAAATGTTGAATCGCAGAGATCTCTTAAAGACCGGTGGACTGGCCGCCATGGGGCTGATTTTGCCACCCCTCGCCGGACCGGAATTTTTCAAACGCAAGCTCCTCGCCGGCAATGCCGGTGGTGGCAACAAGAAGATGATCTTTATCTTCCAGCGCGGTGGCAACGATGCCCTCAACACCGTCCTGCCAAGGGGCGATGTGGATTACAGCCTCACGACCCGACCGACTCTGTTCATCAACGAGAATCAGGCCATCGATCTGGGGAACGGCTTCGCCCAGTTACACCCGTCGATGGAACCGATGATGGAAGTGTTCAATCACTCGCTTCTGAACGGTGTCTCTGGACCCGGCAATCTGGCGATCCTGCACCGGGTCGGCTACCCGCAGCAATCGCGCAGTCACTTCAGTGCGCAGCACTTCTGGGAGAATGGCGTTCCCGGAGATGAGCAATTGGATGAAGGCATGCTCTACCGCCGCTTCGCCAGCACTCCAGGGTTCACCGATCTGCCCTTCGCCGGTGCGTTCCTCGATGACAGCCTGCCCACTGCACTGAGAGGCTCGACCCCGCTGCCCGCATTCCCAGGCACGGCGGACTACTCCTTTGCCGGCAGCTTTGCAGAAGTGGAAAAGTTTTTGGGCATGTTGCCGGGCACACCGGGTGGAACCGACGGCCGGGGTCTCTACGGAGCCTACGGAGGCAAACCGGACATGGAGAATGGTCGCTACCGTGATCTGCTGATGCCCACCGGAGTGAAGCTTGGAGAGTCGGTCAGTGTGGTCCAGCAGGCGCTGGCGCAAGGGCCCTACGTTCCCGAGAACGGTGCGGTCTATCCGACCAACACTTTTGGTACCCAACTGAGTGAAATCGCCATGCTGATGAAACGCACTCCCGCCCAGTTGCTCGGAGTCAACATCGGTGGCTGGGATACCCACACCTTCCAGGGGGGAACCCTCGGAACCCACGCCAATATCCTGGGAGATCTCGCACAGGGGATTCAGGCACTCTCCAGAGACTTGCAAGACCAATGGCAGGACGTGGTGGTTGTGACCGTCTCCGAATTTGGCCGAACTTCCATCGAAAATGGCTCCAGAGGTACCGATCATGGCGCAGCTTCGGTGATGTTCGTTGCTGGCGGATCGGTACAGGGTGGGGTCTACAACTGCGATCCGACCACTTGGGAGCCTGGGGCCATGTTCACCGAGAACGACCGCTACTTGGCCGCAAACACCGACTTCAGGGTAGTCTTCTCAGAGATCTTCCAGCAGGTGTTTGGAGATGATCCAGCGATGATGGATCAGTTCATGCCCGGTTACGATGTGGCAGCCGCAGCCAACCCGGGTCTGTTTACGCCGTTGGGATTTCTCGGATAGGAAAATCCGATGAGGACGAGTGTCATTCTGCTTCCACTGCTGCTCATTTGCAGTTCGGGAAATGCGTGGAGTCAATCCACCAATCATGTCATCAATTTCTTTGACAGTGCGTTCCTGCCCACGAGTCTGACCATCGAAGCCGGAGACACGGTCACCTGGAACCACATCTCAGGGTCCCATGTTCTGACCAGCGGGATACCCGGTGGGGCACCAGGCACCCTCGATGAACCGGGCCTTCTTTTCTCCGCTCCCATCGATAACCAGAACAGCAGCTTCACCTTCACTTTTGATCAACAAGGGACCACCATTGGTTTTTTCGATGCGAACAACCCGGCTCAGGTAGGATCGATCACGATTCTTGATGACACGCTGGTGTTTGATGTCGGAGTCGTCGACAACGAATACTTGCCCGTTGTCATTGAAATCTTCGAGGGTGACAGTGTTCGCTGGGTTCACGAACCGATGGAAATGCTTCACACCGTCACGAGTGGAATCCCTGGAGGAGAAGCGGGCACCATCTACGAGCCCGGCTTTCTATTCGATGAAGAATCCTCAGACCTTAATCCGATCTTCCAGTACACCTTCGATGCCCCGATGGATCTGCCCTATTTCTGTATTCCTCATGTTGCCTTTGGTATGGATGGTGAAGTGATCGTTCAAGATCGTTTCATACGTGGAGATGCCGATCGCGATGAAAGCCTCACCATCGGTGACGCTATTTCGATCCTTTCATACCTGTTCCAGGGAACCAGTTCCCCTGACTGCCTCGATGCACTCGACGTTGTCGATGACGGAACCATCAACATCGCCGATGCCATTTCGCTTTTGGGTTATCTGTTCTCTTCAGCTGCTGCACCTGTGGCACCTTTTCCCAGCGAGGGTCCAGATCGCACAACAGACGCATTGATTTGCCGATAAACAGCGTTTAACCGCCGTATCATGACACTTGAAAATCTAGACCTATCGGTTACTTTTTAGTGTGGGTTCTACAAATCTGTATGTATTGATTTTTTCGCTATTTCTAAGCGTTTCTGCAAATGCGGAAACGTATCAGGATCCCGTCATGTCTCCGCTCGCCCAGACCTTTGCCGCAGCCCAATACCAAAAAGCGCTGCAGCTCGGTAGACAGATTCTTAAAAACTCACCCAATAATGCAGAGGCGCTACTGCTGACTGGCGCTTCGTGTATAGAAATCACCCGAACCCTCCAACATAAAGAAGCTCTGATGGGTGCTTACAAAGAAGCCGAAAACATGTTCGTTCGGTATATTAAATTAAATCCCAATCACAACGATGTACGAGTCCATCTTTCATTAACGCGTTGTTACCAATTTCAAAAACGATATCCCGAAGCCATCAGTCATATAAAAACGGCTGTTCGAATCCAATCAGATTCGGCCATCGTTCAGTATGACCTGGCGAGTCTTCTTCAAGAATTGGGTGACCAGGAAGAAGCTTTAATCCATTACAAAAAAGCACTGACGCTGGATCCGGGTAATGCAAAATATCTGGAGGGAGTGCAAAGCCAACTGCACAAAATGCGTCGCTTCGGCATCGCACTGAAATTTGTAGAGGAATACCAAAGCAAGATCTCCCCCGATAAGAGAAATCAATCCTGGTTATATTGGATTTTTTACGTTTCTCTGCTTGCCGTTAATGATGCGAAATCCGCCCATCAGGCAATTCTCAAAGCACATCAACTCTCTCCTGAAAACATGAGATACCTTCCCCAGCTTGCACTCAGTCACTATCGAAATGGGGAATTTGAAGACGCAAAAAAATGGGCGGAGCAATCGTTGTCCCATCCACAATCGACGCCTGCTGTCAGGGGGGTCAGTTCCAGAATCATCGGGCAGATATATTTACACCAAGCGAAGCTCTCTGAAGCCAAGACTCACTTGCTTTCGGCATTAAAAGAAATGCCGAAGGACGGACAAACAATTCTGGCGTTGATCGCAACCCTGAAAAGGCTTGGTGAAGAAGAGCAGTCCGAAAAACTTTCGGAACTCTATCGTAAAATACTGAAAGAAAAGCCGTGAAACCCTCTCTGGCTTTGAGTTTCTGCATGATCTTATTGGGCTGCACCAGTGAATCCCAAACCGTACCCACCGAACGTCAGCCACTCTTTCCCTTTGTCATCGAAGATGGGGCGATCCCTTTCATTCACGAATCCGGAGCGAGGGGCTTGCGTCACATCAGCGAAACCGTTGGCTCAGGAGGCGCACTCTTTGACGCAGATGGAGACGGACTTTTAGATTTATATCTCGTACAAGGCGCACCAGACCATCCCGATGAAACGGCGACGCCCGTCAATCTGCTGTTGCGCGGAACTGAAGAAGGCTTCATCCCCTTTGAAAAAGAAACCGGGACAGGCGACTCAGGTGATGGCATGGGGTGTGCCGCAGGTGACTTTGACAACGATGGAGACACCGATCTTTACATCACAAATGATGGGCCTGATCGACTGCTGATGAATGACGGCACTGGAAGATATACAGATGAAACTTTCGAGAGGGGAATTCAACAATCCCGTTTCGGCAGCGCCGTAAGCACTCTCGATGTAGATCAAGATGGAGATCTCGACATTTTCCTTGGGCACTATGTCGAATTTTCTGCCGAAACATTTCAACCATGTATGCGTGACGATCTCGAAGTGTACTGCGCGCCGATGAACTATCCGGGAATCCCTTGCGTACTCTTGATAAACGACGGCAATGGATTTTTCTCAGACGCTTCAAAAGAAGCTGGCCTCGAGGAGCTTCCTGCAAAAGCTTTGGGAATCCTGACAGCTGACATTGACCTCGATGGCGATACCGATATTTATGTCGCCAACGATGGCGAAGCCAATTTCCTTTTGATTAACCAGTTTCAAGAAACTGGACTGGTACGATTTACTGATCAAGCTTTGATTTCAGGATGCGCGCTCGGCGAAGACGCCAAAAAAGAAGCGGGCATGGGGGTCGATGGGGTCGATCTTGACGAAGACGGGGATGAAGAAATCCTGGTCACCAATTTCGAAGCTCAGACCAACTCCTGTTACCGCAACGACGGCAATGGACTTTTTCTTGAAACCAGTTTCATCAACGGCATGGGAAGTCCGTCTTTGCCATGGGTTGGTTTTGGAATCCGATCCATGGATATCAATCTAGACACGATGATGGATATTTTTGTGACCAACGGTCATGTCATCGACAACATTGGCGAGGTCTCCGGTGGAAAGCTGAGCCTTGCCCAACCTGATCATGTTTACCTCGGTACAGATCGAGGATTTGTGGTCTCTGAACCGCATGCCCATTCAACCCTCAAAGCCGGAAGATCTGCGATCAGCGGAGATCTTGATAACGATGGCGATCTCGATCTCATCCTCACTTGTTGGCAAGACACTCCGCGCATTCTTCGATCAACGGCAGCGGGTGACACTCCAGTCATCGGAATAGAACTCATCGGAGATGGTAAAACTTGTCCTCGCGATGCGATTGGGGCAAAGATTGAAGTCAAAACACAGGATCAAATCCGGTACCGAGAACACCGTGTGCAATCTTCATATTTGGCCAGTCATGATCCGAGACAGCTCTTCGCTCTCAAAAAGGGGCAGGTAACTGCTGAAGTTTCGATCCAATGGCCCGGCGGCAAACGCGAAACAACTGTGATTTCAGCGGGTTCGTACCACCGCTGGGAACAAGGAAAAGGCATCACTCAAAGCACTGCATTCCGAGCCCCAAAGCCGTGATCAGGGCTGCGGCTTCAGCTCGGATGCCAGGTATCTTTTTTCGTGAATCGTTTTGCCCTTTAAGTTGACCAAACGACTCCACAGTTCTACGTCTCCATCAACGCCTCTGGCCTCTACGCTGAGGAAAACGCCTTTCTCCCCAGCATCAAATACCAGAGCCGGGTGGTCCACATTTGCAGATTCGATGACCGAGTTACCCAGAGGCGAGCTGATCCACTCATCGATGGGATAGCCTCCGCCTTCCTGAGGGGGGTAAGACAAATGACGACAGCGGTGAATATCACCTGTCACGATCAAGACTCCCGTGATCTTGTTCTCGGCGATGAACTGCAACAGCCCATTACGCTCATGGGGAAACTGCATCCAATGATCTTTCTTTCCCGGTCGGACCGAGCCATTAAAAATCATTCCCGAAGATATGATCTTGAAGGGTGCAGCAGAATCCAGCAGACCCTTCTTCAACCATTCCCACTGCTTTTCACCCAGCAAGGTTGGCTGCTCAGAATCCAACGGCGATGGAGCAGTGTTTCCATACCAGCGCGTATCAAGGAGAAAGACATCCACGAGCCCTCGTTGGATTCGAGTGTAGATGCCACCGCCGCGAGCATCGCCGACCTCGCCCATTGCGTGATATTCCAGAAATGCTTTCCTTGATCGATTCCGATTCCTGATCTCTCCGACTGCATCGTTGAGACCGTAATCATGATCATCCCAAGTGGCCGCCATCGCGGTGCTTCGGGCCAAACTGTCCAGGCCCGGGTATTTCCAAAACTCTCGGTACGCCGCTCTCTGCTTCTCCAAATCCGTGCTGTCGATGTAAGGGGTGTCCCCCAGGAAAACCATTTGGTGGGGATTTCGATCAGCGATCACCTGCCAGATGCCACTTCCCTGCACATATTTCTTGCTCGCGCAGGAGCCGAAAATCAATCGCACTTCTTCAGGTCCAGTAGAGGGGGTTTCGATTCGCTGATCTTTGAAATCGGCAACCACTTCCCCATCGACCTCGATGCGATAGCGATATTTCTGACCAGCCTGAACCCCATCTTCAAACACAAGGTCTGCTGTCAGATCTGAAAGCTTGCTGGAGATTCTTAGTGCTCGGCAAACTTCCTGATTTCGCTCGTCCAGCAATACTCCAACAATTTGACGATCCGGAGCATCGACCCTGCACCAGACATGAATTCGGTCAGTCGTCACCCGACCCACCACTGGACCCGAAGTCATGATTTTTTCGGGGGCCTCGCCTCCCGAAACAGTCAGCAATATTGAGCAACAAAACAGGATTATCGACATCAGATCCTCAGTTCCGTATTTCATCTTCTGTAATCAGTTGTTCAATGGCGACCCTATGTCGAATATCCTTCGGCAACAGAGAGGCGCAATATCCATGAAACGTTCAGACCCCGGAGGCTTCTGGTTATTGCTGATCGGACTTCTGGTTCTCGCACCATCCATCTGGTTAGAGAGCAGCCTTACTGGGGGAGATGAACACCGCGTCTCGTTTCGTACCGCCCTCGAAACCCAGCAGGCGGATCAGTGGCTGGTGCCAACTTACGAGAGCGAACCCCGTCTTCGCAAGCCACCGCTTTTCTACTGGGTGCTGACTGCGACCTCTGAAATCTTCGGGCCATCGCTCTTTCATCTGAGATTCTGGGGTGTCCTTTGTGGTGCTCTGCTGGCTGTCTTTACCGCCCGCTGGGGGTTTCGCCAATTCTCGGCAGATCCCGTCTTGACCTTTGTCATCGTGATTTCATGCCTCGGTATGGCGACGGAATCTCGCAGGGCGATGCTCGATATCCCGATGACCCTTTTCCTCCTGCTATCTCTTGAACGCTGGAGTCAGAGCTTGAAAAAAGGTCACGGCCGGGATGCCATCGTCGCAGGGGTATATCTGGCCATCGCTGCCTTGATCAAACCGCCAGCCCTGTATTTTGCTGCCACTGGCATGCTAACGATGGCGGTTTTACAGACGAGAGAGTCTGGGGTTTCCCTCGCCATGAAACGTATCGCAGGGTTCGTGTTATTCCTGACCAGCTTCAGCATCCTTTTTCTGCCTTGGTGGGCCTACGTTCAGTCTGCCTATCCAGAGCTGCTCCAGGAGCGACTCGCAGAACAGGTCAACCGTCGCGAGTTCTCGTTGTTCCATCCTGAATCAGTGCCATCCTTGCTGGGCGGCTGGCTTGGACTGGCGGCCCCATGGTCCCTTGCCCTCATCTTTGCAGTTTTCAAGTTTCTGCGTCGCCCTCAAGAAGGAAGCCCGTATCCCGAACGCTGGCTCGTTGTTTGGCTGTTAATTTCAACGATCCCATTTCTCTTCATGAAGACATTTGAGAGATACCTGATTCCACTGCTGCCGGCATTCGCGATTCTTATATCTACGTATTTGGATAGCCTCGACCGTCGAATACTGAAACAACATCTTCTCGTGGCCGCGACCATCACAGCGATTCCTGCACTATTTGTTGGAGCTTTTGTGGGTTGGTTCGCCATGCCAATGCTGACCGTACTGACGGTCTTGATTCTGCTCATCTTGTGGCGATTTTCGGCTCAGGGAGATGCCGTCAACAGTGCTCTCTCTACCGCCCTGTGCTGGTCCTTCTGTCTTGGAATCCTGCTACCCACCATCGGAATCGGTGAAGGCCCGCCGCTCTCTGCAGAGATCCGTTCAAGTCCCATCTACCAA
Organism: Planctomycetota bacterium; assembly: GCA_002691835.1. Next base: position 51,247 of record NZJA01000016.1, on the reverse strand, counting down.
GTGGGAGAGCGGCACCTGCCGATGCTCGATGTTCACGTCGGAAGACCGATTCCCGATCTCTCGAATGATCAAAAATCGCTGTCACAGCTCCCCGAAGAAACCTGCTACCTCATTATTGCCGAAGCAGATCTCGCCGGGCTCAAGCAACATCTCACGCAACTGTCCAGAGAATATGAAATTCTTCAGCGCTTTGGAGTTTTCAGATCGAGGAAGATCTTCACACGCTTCAGCAGATCAGATGCGACAGAAGAAGACTGGCAAAATGCCTTTGCCAGTCGCTCCCTGGAGGGCTTGAAAAAGCCCTGCATGGTGATCGAGGTCAAGCCGCTCTGAGTCGAACTCAATCCTGATCAGAGTCGCTAACCGATCTCGCCTTGAAAAGGCTCGTCATCTTCTTCTCAATGGCATCGGTGTAGCGGTAGAGCACTGGGACCACGAGCAAAGTCATCATCGTTGCCACAAGCAGCCCAGCCACAAAAACGGTCGCAAATGGGCTCCAGCGAACATCGAAATTGGGAATCCCGATCGACATCGGTAATAAACCGGCAATCGTAGAAATCGTTGTCATGAGAATCGGTCTCATGCGCTCGTGCCCTGCCAACCTTAAAGCCTGATCCAGCGGAAACCCTTCATCGCGACGCCTTTGAATGAAATCCACCAAGACGATGGCATCGTTGACGACAATGCCGGTCAGCCCCACCAGAGAAATGAAGGCCAAGACGGTGATCCATGCTCTTTCAGGACGAATCATTCCATCTGGAAGAACATCCCCAAGAAATGCAATCGCCGTCATTACGAGAACGACACCCGTAAATGAGAAAGCAACATTTGAGATGATGACCAACGGATGAAACAAGGATCGGAACTGCGTAGAAAGCACCAGATAAATGATGAAGAGGGAAATCCAAAAGGCCAAAAAGAGGCTCTTGAATGATCGAGACGTCGACTCGGCTTCCCCTTCAAAGCTGAAGTCAGCGCCGGGTTGCTGCCGAATTTCTGCACCAAAACGATCTTCCAACAGAGACTCCACAGTAGCCGCAGAAACAATCGCATCAGAAGTCAAGTTGCCGGTGATATTGACTGAACGCTGATAATGGCGGCGCCGAAGGATCCCTGGTTCCTCTTTCGCTTCAATGGTGCCAATCTGACTAAAGCGAATCATGCTGCCATCCCCAGCGCGGGTGACAGGAAACTCCAAAGCCTCGTAGGGTTCGACTTCTCCACCCGGGCGAAGAAAACGAACCTTCACAGGGATCTCATCATCGCTGCGAAGATAATCTCCGACATAAACGCCTTCAAAAAGTGCACCCACAAACAGACGGACTTGCTGCGGATCGAGCCCCAGCTGGGACATCACATCGGAGTCTGGAACAAAGCTCAGGCTTCTCGATCTCTGATCAAGATCACTGGACAGATCCACAACCCCCTCAAGCCTGCCGCCCGGCTGCGATTCTTCGAGCAGGAACTCATAGGCCCTGGCTGAGAGATCGAACACACGACTTTGGTCATTTCCATGGATGCGAACCGTCACCGGAGACCCTGTCGGCGGACCATCTTTTTGAGCCGTCACTTCGATGCGAACGTTTTTCTCGCTCCACTTTGCGCCCAGCTCATCACGGATCTCCTGAATCGCGATATTTGGATTGTCGAATGTTCGCTCTTCAACAACAGGAAACTCCGCAAGAATCAACCCGAACTGATGCCCGAACTGAGGGCGATAGGTCGTATCCAGTTTCATGCCGGAAAGACCGACAGCAGCTTCAACAAACCCGGTCTGACGAAGATCTCTGGAAAGCTCACGGACCACCGAATCGGTTTCCTTGAGGCCTGTACCCGGAGCGGTGTTAACGGAGACATTCAGAATCGAAGTGTCTTCCGGAAAAAACACCAGCTTCAGTAGAGGCCTCATACCCAGACCCGGGCCAACCATGCTTTGGAATACGATGCCTACCGCCGAAAAGAAGAGGAACATCGCCAACAGCACAACTTTGCCACCATTACGCTGATTCCATAAAAAGATTCGGTCGTAAACGCGAGAGAGCTTTCCGGCCAATCCTTCTCTGGCCAAATAGGCTTCGACACCAACGAGGCCTTCATTGTTTTGCACATCTTCAGGACCAGCGATCTGGTCGAGATCACGGACATGAACCGGCAACACGATCAGGCACTCAAAGAGGCTCACCCCCAGGGCTGTCGCAACGCTGATTGGAAGAATGGAAAAGAAATCTCCGACCGTTCCGGTCATCAACAACATCGGCAAGAAGGCAGCGACGGTTGTCAGGGTCGCCGAGAAAATGGGCACAAAGACTTCCCGCACACCAGTGATCACCGCATCTAGCGGCGCTTTTCCCAACTCTCGCTGTCTCCGAATATTTTCGAGAACGATGATGGCATCATCAACGATGATCCCAACCGTCAGAACAAAGCCGATCAGACTGACTTCGTTGATGCTTTGCCCCATGACCTCAAATGCCACGAGGGTTCCAAGGAAAGCGAAAACGATGCCGCTCACCGTTAACACTGCGGACCGGCAGGTAAAGAACACAAACAGAGCCAATGAACCTAAAGCGGCCAGCTCAAGGGAGACATTGCGACTTGATGCGATCACTGTGATCGCCAAAACCGCAAGGATCAGCACCGTTCCGGATGCCACCCGTGATCGCTGGCTCATGAAAAAGAAAAGCGCAGCAATTACCAAGCATAAAGCCAGCATCAAGCTGTCATAAAGCACTGACATCGAAGCATTAATCTTACGCGTCGAATCAAGAATCATATGGACATCAAAAGGGATGTCTTTCCGCGATTCCTGAAAACTCTCGGTGACTTTCAAGACCTCATTGCGAATCGTTGCCGCATTGGCATCGCTATCCTTCAGAACTCGACAGCCGATGGAATCTTCTCCATCGAGGCTATTGCCAACCGCTTCACGGATCGGGATCACACCGGTTTCCCGCGCACTAACGAGATCTGCCACGCGAATTCGCGACCCGGAACCCTCATGCCTGACGATCACATCGAGAAGATCCTCCGGCGCTCTTGGCCGGGTATCGATGCGAATCGATCTTTCACCCAAATCCGTTTCGATCTGGCCTGCCGGGATGAACCCGCCCTCGCGATTGATCGCTGCCAGGACTTCCTGAAAACTGATCCCGTATCTCTCTAAAAGATCCGGGTTCAGGGCCACCTGAAATTGATCGAACTCTTCGCCGGCAAAGTCGATTCTTTTGACGCCCGGAATACGTTCCAGTTCATCCCGCAGGTCCTTCGCGAGCAGAATCAACGCACGCTTGCTGAGTTGGGATTCGGGTCGATTGACGATCATCACCTGGATAACGGGCACCCAGGAATCGACATCCAACTCCATAAACAAGGGTTGGAGAGGCTTGCCATTTACTTGAGGAAGGGCGTTCAGCGCGCCGAGCACCCGTAACCGAAACTCTCTGTATTCAGTCTCTGTCGTTAGATCATCATCAAACTTGACCAACACTTCACTACGGCCCGGAACTGAAGTGCTCGCGACGTACTCAGCGGATTCAAGGCCCCGAACAGCATTCTCGATGGGTTTCGTAACCAGCCGTTCGACTTCTTCCGCAGAGGCCCCTGGGTATCGCATTGCGACCTGAACCTGACGAAACGACATGTTGGGAAAAACTTCAACGGGCAAATTGGGGATGGCCACCAGCAAGGCGTATGCGATCAGGCCGAAAAATACGATGTTGACCGGCACCGTCGAACGGAAAACCATTTTGAAAAATGAGTGCATGGCTACTCCGATGTCAGGGGAACCAGCTCAACTTCGACAGGCAAATCCCCGGGAAGGACAATCCAGCTGGAATCATCACTGCGGACTGGAATAACCGGGTAAATCTTTCCTGAAGTGTCTTTGACGATCCACTGCTCAAGCCTGCGTCCAAGGTACTCCATGGGGATTCTGACCCCGCCCTTGCTGTCACGGATCTCCAAAGAGGCTCGAATCTCCAAGCCGCCGCCATTCTCATAAGACTCCAGCGAGAACTCCTCCGCGGGGATAGTAATGGTGACTTTTCGCCGATGCGTCACCACATCTGGAACAGAGCTCACATGAATCTCTGAAGGCTTGAGGATGGCTCCACCCAGAACCCTCTGAAGTTTCAGAGTGCTCTCGGAGAGCGCACGGATCTCTTCTTCAGACATGGGAATGATCAGCTTAAAGTGGCTCCGGTCGACAAGAGTCATCATCCTCTGGCCCAAAGTCAAACCAGAACCCTCGACCACGAGACTACTCTCCACATACCAACCGGCCGGGGCAAACAAGGTCGACTGATCGATCTTCTCTTCAATAGTCTGCAACTCCGATTCCACCAAACGCACAGACAGTAGCGAATCGGTCAGTGCGACCCTGGCAGAATCAGCCACTGCGGTCATCTCTTCTGAGCGCTGGAGAGCCTGATCGTAGACTCTCTTTGAAGCATCTCCTTTTTCCAACAAGGCCGAGACGCGATCGAGTTCTTTTTGAGCCAGACGTGCTGCAGAATCGGCTCGCACAGAAGCCAGCCGAGCCCTCTCGGTCGCACTTTTTGCCAGTTCCAGGCGGATTTCTATCGTTCTCTTTTGTGCCTTGTCGAGGGCTGCATCTACCTGGATGGCGGGGACCCACTCCCCATCCCTGCCGGGGATACGATCTCCTTCACTGAACAGAACATTCTCGACCCGGAAGAAACCCATCGCCCCGCTGAGAAGAACAAGCATGCCTCCCGGATGAGTGTATGCCGTAAAGGATCTTTCGGTGGTCGCTGGGTGATCGAAGGGCTTCCAGCGATCCCCATCCGCCACTGTGCTGACAGGAGCGTTCAATATCATTATGAGTGACATGAATATGAGGTTCATCGTTGTCTCCGGGAGTATCTGAGGCTGTTTAGAGTATGATACACCAGCGCTGAAGAGAAGTCGGAGCGATTGGGCCGGAATTACTGATTTGGTGACTGATTTCGACGACCGGCGGAGAGGAGCCTGAATCACCGTGTTAGATCCTGTAAGACTCCGCATTATTGGCAGCCTTCTCGATGCCATCGCCGAAGATATGGGCATCGCTCTCGAGCGGGCAGGAATCTCACCCAACATTAAAGAACGCCTCGACCACTCTTGTGCCATCTTTGATGCCGATGGGGACTTGGTCTCACAGGCCGCTCACATCCCGGTCCATCTCGGAGCGATGCCGATGGCCGTCAAAGCTGCCAGGCAACATGTTCCCTTTGAAGATGGTGACGTAGTCCTCGTCAATGACCCGGCACTCGGTGGAACGCACCTTCCCGACATCACTGCCATTCAAGCCTTGCGCATTCACCCGAGCGACGCCCTGCCCATCGCCTACGTTGCGAACAGGGCTCACCATGCCGATGTTGGGGGCATCGTTCCAGGCTCCATGGGGCTCACAGAACAGCTCAGCGATGAGGGCGTCGTGATCCCGCCAACCACATGGATCAACAATGGCATCATCGATTCAGCTGTCGAGAATTCCCTGATCCAATCGATGAGATTTCCTGACGAACGAAAGGGTGACCTGCTCGCCCAAAAAGCGGCCTTGCAGACCGGTATCACGGGACTCCAAAAACTGCTGGACCGCCTTGGTGAAAAAGAAGTGCTGCAAGGATTTCGGGAGCTTCAAAATGCTGCCGAGCGACATGTTCGCTTTCTCATCGACCAGATCCCCAACGGTCGCTACATCGCACTGGAACAACTCGACGGAGATGGGTTCAGTGATCAGCCGATCCTGCTCAGGCTGACTCTCGATGTCATGGGAGATCAGGCCCGCTTTGACTTCACTGGGACTTCTGAGGCCTGCCGCGGCCCGATGAATTGTAGTACGCCAGTGACTCACTCAGCGATTCAGTATGTTCTTCGCTGCCTCGCCCCAGAAGACATCCCTGCCAGCGGTGGGACGATGCGCCCCATCGAGGTGGTCATCCCCAAAGGCAGCCTTTTGGATCCTCCTCCTGATCGCCCCGTCGCCGGTGGAAATGTGGAAACTTCCCAACGGCTTGTCGATCTCATCCTGACAGCCCTGGCTCCAGCCTTGCCTGATCGAATCCCGGCCCAATCTCAGGGCACGATGAACAATCTGGTCTTCTCCTGCGAAACGGGAACCCATTACGAAACCCTTGGAGGGGGGGCTGGTGGAGGACCTCGTCAACCCGGAGCCTCAGGCTTGCAGGTTCATATGACCAATACCCTGAACACTCCCATCGAACGCATCGAGCAAGTGCTCCCCATCCGAGTCCATGGCTACCACCTCCGAAATGGTTCAGGGGGAGCTGGTCAGCATCCCGGTGGTGAAGGAGTCGTCAGAGAATTTGAGTTCCTCGCCGATATGGATGTCTCCATCTTGACGGAAAGAAGAGAACTGTCCCCTGCAGGATGCGCCGGCGGCGAGGCGGGTCAGCCCGGTCAAAATATGCGGATTGCTGAGGACGGGGAACGCACACTTCTTCCATCCAAGTGGCAGGGACGCTTCCGATGTGGTGAACGCCTTCGGATCGAAACGCCTGGAGGAGGCGGCTGGGGTCAAGCTGACAGAGATTCACTGCAAACCCCTTAAGGCAGACACTATACTGAATCAAGTCCAAGACTCATTCTGGGGGGCCTTCAACCGTGCCTGTTGCCATTGAATTAAAACACGTCGTCAAAACTTATGGTGACTTCCGTGCTGTCGATGATGTCTCATTTGCTGTTGAAGAAGGCACCATCTGTGGATTCCTCGGCCCAAACGGTGCCGGCAAAACCACATCGATTCGGATGATCCTCGACATCCTTCGACCGACCTCCGGATCCATCTCTATCCTTGGTCACCCCGTCGCCTCCCATGTCCGCGACCGAATTGGGTATCTGCCTGAAGAGAAGGGCCTCTACAAAAAGATGACAGCCACTGGGGTGATCGCTTACTTCGCCACCCTCAAAGGGGTTCCGGCAGGGGTTGCCAAAACCAAAGCCCGTGAACTGCTCGATCGCTACGGGCTCAGCGCCTTCAAGGACCACAAGTGCGAAGCACTCTCAAAAGGAATGGGTCAAAAGGTTCAGGTCCTCGCCTCTATCGCCCATGATCCGGATCTGGTGATCCTCGATGAACCCTTCAGCGGCCTCGACCCGGTCAATCAGGAGGTGATGGAAGAGGTGATTCAGGATCTCAAGTCCCGCGGCAAAACCGTACTCTTCTCGACCCATGTCATGTCCCACGCCGAACGAATCTGCGAAAGCATCGTCGTTATCGCCGCTGGCAAGATGGCCTTCCACGGGTCGGTCGAGGAAGCACGCAATCTGCTTCCCAGTCGCATTCGAGTCCGTGGAGAAGACATCGCCGAAATGGTGCAGAAAATCCCAGGCGTCGTCGCTGTTAAACCATCTACCGATGGCCGAGACGGGGTTCTGGAGTTGCACATTTCCGACAGCACTGATCCTCGAACCCTGCTCAAACAATTTTTTGATTCGGGAAAATCCCTCGATACTTTTGAAGTCGTGCAGCCCGATCTGCACGAAATCTTCGTCCATCTGGTGGGCGAAGAAGCCAGAGAGGCAGCGGATCGATGATGCGCATCTACCGGGTCGCCCAACGAGAATACCTGGAAAACGTCAAGACCAAGGGCTTTTGGATCGGCATCCTGCTCTTCCCTGTGATGATCTGGCTGATGGTCGAGGTGCCCAAGTTCCTGGAAGAAAAAGGGATCCCTACCCGACACGTCGCCATCGTCTCCCGCGATACCGAAGCAGGTGAGCTGGCCCGTCAGCGATTGACTCTCCTCAATCGGCAGAAAGTGTTGCAGGCCTTGCAACAGCACATCGCCGAGGCCACAGAGAGCCAGCGTCAGGAAATGCTCGAAGAACAGGAAATTGATGCAGCCGCACTGCTCGATCGCCTCGAAGAAGGTCTTGATCAGATGAGCCAGGGCTCTGCGGAGATCAATCCCTTCAATCCCAAACAGTTGGTCGACATCGGCGATCTGATCCCGGACGAATACCTGCTCAACGATGGTCAGTGGTTGGCAATGCGCAATCTGATGCTCAATCAGTTGCCGAATGACGCCCCGGAATTCATCGAGCCGGATCCCCGTTTCATGGAAGTAGGATTGCTGCCCGAATTATCCGACCTGGCCACCGATGCAGAAATTGAAGCAGCACTTCGCCCCTACCTGAGAGCAGAGAAACTCTATCCCGCCTCAGGCCAAAACGTGGATCTGTTTGCCCTTGTTCTGATTCCAGAAAACGTGCTCAGTGAAAAAGAGCCGATTCGCTTCTGGTCATCCAACCTCGCAGATACTGACCTGCTCGATGCCATCACTGATTCACTGACCGACAAAGTGAGACAGTTGGAGTATGACTCCCGAAATATTTCGTCTTCAGATGTCGCAGAGATTGCCCAAATCCGCGTTCGCTCGAACAACTTCAATCCCAACAAGGAAGAGGGAGAGGAGAAGGTCGGCATCCGTGACAAGATTCGCCAATACGCACCGGTAGGCTTTGTTTACTTGCTGTGGATCGCCATCTTTACCGTCGCCCAGATGTTGTTGAATAACACCATCGAGGAGAAATCAAACCGCATCATTGAAGTCCTGCTTTCATCGGTGACCACCAATGAGCTGCTTCTTGGCAAGGTGCTGGGAGTCGCGGCGGTCGGCGTGACGATGCAGATGGCTTGGATCGGCTCCCTGCTGGGGATCCTGAGATTGAAAGCGGGGCCGGGTGCAGAGTGGGTAGTCGATCTGCTGGCAGCGGTCGTTTCACCTGAGTTGCTGATCGGCTTCATCTTCTACTTTGTCACCGGTTATCTCTTCTATGCCTTCCTGTTTGCGGGTATTGGCAGCATTTGTAATACCATCAAGGAGGCTCAGAACTTCATGAGCCCGATGATGCTGATCCTGATGGTGCCTCTGGGGACGATGGTCTTCATACCCAACGACCCCAATGGAACCATCGCCACGGTGATGTCGTGGGTTCCACCTTGGACCCCTTTCATCATGATGAACCGCATGGCCGCCAGTCCGCCGATGAGCGAAATCGTCGGCACCGGCATCATGTTACTGATTTCAGTGGTCATCGTTTTCTGGATGTCTGCAAAGGTTTTCCGTATTGGGGTGCTTCGGACAGGGCAGCCGCCGAAGTTCATGGAGCTGCTCGGCTGGCTGAAATCCAGCAGGCCTTGAATCCGCCACCCCGCCCTCTGCGCTACTTCTGGAACCTTCTGGGTTTCATGGCATTGGGATTGGGAATCATCGGCATACCGCTACCAGTGCTACCGACAACTCCTTTTATTCTCTTGGCGGCATACTTGTTTGCCAAAGGGTCACCGCGATACCACGCATGGCTGCGGAATCACAAAACCTTTGGAAAAATGGTGCGTGACTGGGAAGAACATGGATCCATACCGACCAGGGCAAAGATGTTCGCGACGATCATGATCGTCATCGCGATTTCGTTTCCACTGTGGATCAATCGAGAAAGTGTGCCCATAGAAGCGCGCTGGGCGACAGCGATCCTCGCCGGCATCGGCTGGACCTTTGTCATCACCCGGCCTTCAGGGCCGACTGAAAGCAACCGCAACAATGAACACTGATGGGAACTACTCGTCACCCTCATCGTCATCTTCGACTCCCAAATAGAGAGAGCCGTTGATCGTTGACAGGTAGTCTTTTAGAGGAATCTCTTCCTGCTTAATGAAGCCAGCATCGGGCAGCGACCCATCGCGAACCATCTCTACGACAGCCGCCACTGAGCAGGCAGTCGTCCAGCTGATCGCACGCCACTCGACTTCATTGACCTCAATGGGGCGATATTCGCCGACAAACTCTTCTCTTTGAAGATTCCCTGATTGCCAGCCTTCAACCGCAGCATGGACATATACGACATCATCCTGGACTGGTGGGCAGGCCTCGACCAGAATCCGGCCGGCCTCTTCACGGTTGCGGTACATCCCCAGCTCATGAAGGAAAAAGCGCATACGGTCACAGTGTCCCGGGTAACGCATCGTCTTGTAGTTCAGCGTTTCCAGCTTGCCAGCCCAAGTATCACACATCGTTCCCAATCCACCCGAGGTGGTAAAGGCTTCAAGACGAAGGCCGTTGAGATGGATGGTTTCCAAACCTTCCAGTGAAGGAACCTGTGACTTCTCTCCCATGCTGATCACTTCGCACTCATTCAAGTACTCATTGATCACTCCCGCAGCAGACCAGGTAAAGGAATAGCCCATGCTGCCGCGCGGATGCTCAGGAAGTGCACCGACCCGTAACTCGATAGAACGTACTTTTTCAAATTGCCGGGCAAGATCTGCTCCGACGATCCCGATGAATCCGGGGGCAAGGCCGCACTGTGGTGCGAGGACCGACTTGGCATCCGCAGCCATCTCTTGAATCGCATTCGTGGTCGGAACGTCTTCTGTGAGATCGAAGTAATGAATGCCTTTTTCAAAAGCAGCCTTCGCGACCGGCAAATTGAACTGATAAGGCAAACAGGAAACAACTCCCTGACAACCCTCCAAAGCAGAGTGAAGGGCAGAGGTATCGGAAACGTCAAGCACGTCCGAAGGAAAAGTAAGGTCCTCCACGGGGCGAGCATCGCGACCGATGACTTCAAACCCGGCTCTCTGAAGAAGAGTCCCCACGAGACTGCCGACTTTCCCCAAACCGACGACGAGCACCCGATCAATTTTAGCCATGATCCCGTTCCTTCCACTGTTTCCGAGGCCGTTTTCTCCCGGCCCAAAGAATCGAGCCTATCCTATCCCTGCTCTCCGATCTGACAAGCAGACCGGCGGATTGCCCCTGAACAGAGGGTTAAAATGGCCAGAAATGGCGGAATTTGTGAGATTCAGAGCTCTGCTGGAATGAGCCCGATCAGACAAACCACTCATAGAGGGGGATGTATTTCCCCAGAAGCCAACCACAGACCCCGCCGAGGAGACCGCCGAGAATCGACAGGGGAACGGAGGAGAAATCTCCCAACCACACGGCCCCAACTCCGGCAAAAAAGATGGTGAGCAGAAAGATCCAGATCATTTTGAACATGTGATTTCCCCTTAGCGGATTTCGATACTGGCAGCCGGAAGGCGGGTGATCGCACCATCTTCCTCGATCTCGATTCGAATCGTCACGCGAGTCTTGTCTTTCCCGGGGATCGCGTCGACCTGGCCACGCAAGGTGAAGTTCTCGTCCATGATTCCGACACTCGAAGGCTCATTCTCGATGATCCACAAACGCGGGGAAGCCAGTTTCTCCCCATCTCTGTAAAGCGTGAAGAGAACGTCAACCTGATCACCGAGAAACTTGCGGGCACTGGCTTCCACTTTCCAGTCATCTACTTCAAAAGAAGTGAACCCGGAATCACCCGGCTCCAGAGGTCGCTCGACAAATTCCATCTCCACCAGAACCGCGCTGTGATCGGAAGGGAAAGTGCGATCAGGAACAGCGATGTCGACGTCTTCCCAAACCTGTGGATAAACCGTGGTCGAAACCGGAACCAGTTTCCAATCACGGCAATAGTCGTGCAGGTACAGGCGATCAATCCGGTCGAAACCCTGCTCTTTCTCTTCCGTCCCCCGAAACATCGGTGACCAGGTGATCCCCGGATGATGCACGGGATCAGGATGAAGCATGCGGTAGACATCCTTGAAGTCGTTCGACTCCACCAGAAGACTCACGGGGAGATCGAGGTCACGCCTCCTCTTGAAGACGGTGGCCGTATCCCGGGTCCAATCCAGATGCGATGGGGTGTTCCAGTCGCCACCCACCAGCAGCGGCAAGTCCGAATCGAGATGACCCAATTCCTCGATCTTGGCCAAGAGTCTCTCCGCCTGGGGCAAACGCTGGGAGCCCTCAGATTCGCTTTTCAGCAACTCTTCGTCGGAGATTTGCGGGTTGTCGCGGATGACGTAGGGGATGTAAGCGCGGTAATCGAGCCAGATACTCCAGGCGAGAAACTCGCGACCACTGGCATGCACCAGCCGGGCACCCACTCCATGCCAAGGTTCATGATCAAAGGTCTCGGCGATCTCACAGCTTGTCAGCACACACAGGTGGGGGCTCTCGCCCTGGTATTGATTCCAGCCCAGCTGTTCGGCGAGCCATGCACCCAGAAGAGGGCGCTCACCATTGATGTCATAGCTCTCCTGCATCAACACCACATCAGCTTCGGAATCCCGAATCACCTTGAGGATCTTCTCTGGACCCTCGGTTACTTCATTTCCTCCGCGCCAGGCATTCCACACGAGTACCTTCACCGAATTGTTGACCGGATCTATTTTCTCTGCAGAGTCCTCTCGTGTTTGTCCCAAGAAGCAACCCGACAACATCGCCATGCCAACGAAGAGACCAAGAACACCTCCGTTGCGGACTTGATTCCCTGAAATCATCCGAACACCTCCCTGGAAATATTTGAACACCCAATCAGGTCACAGAAAAGGCCCGGTCCGCTGAGCGGACCGGGCCTGTTTTTTGTGATTCAGACTCTCTCGGAGATCAGGTGATCTCGTCAGGAGTGGGGTAGCACTGGCGCCCTGGTCGACAACCCTCCGGGCAAACATCATCTCCATCGGGTCCGTGGTAGGCCATCGTCCGAAGACAGTGAAAGAAAGCCGTGTTTGCCGTAAAACTGTCTTCAAAAGCGCTCCGACGGTACTCCGTATTGAGCAACATCGTTTTCGTTCGAAGGCAGGGGCAAACGTCCTCGGGCAATAACTCAGGTTTCTGCATCGCCATCTTTAGCCTTCCTCTCTGGAACGAACCGCACGGATCGCGCGGCGAATCAAACCCTGAAGCATGGGCACTTTATAGGCATTCTGTGAAAGCGGGTTCGCACCAACACCAGCAATCAGTGCGGCCTGAACAGCTTCATCCTCGGCTCCATCGATCTTCTTTTCGATATCTTCGCGGCGTAAGGGGGCGGGGGATACCGCACCCAAAACCACCCGATGATCTCCCTTGCGACCTCCGCAATCGAGCAGGATTGTCACACTCGCCTGAGCCCAGTCGAAGCTCTTCTTCTCTCGGGCTTCCTCATATGACCAAAGTGGAGTCTCCATAGAAGCCGGCAGCAATACCCGACGGACAAACTCTCCTTCAGCCAGCTGAACTTCTTTCAAAGGATCTTCCGACGGTCCGATGAAAAAGTCTCCAGCAACCTGCTCGCGAATTCCTTCGCTGGTCTGGATTTCGATGATCGCCTCGTGGGCCACCAGAACCGGAGCAAGATTGGAAGGTTGCGTCGCGGAGCAAATCTGGTTGTCAAAAATGGCGTGGAATTCGTTTTCCCCATCCTTGGCCCAACAACCCGTCCCTCCATTTTTGATGCAGGGGTAACCCTCATGACGCAGATACCAACAACGTGGCTTCTGACAAAGATTGCCCCCGACCGTCGCCATATTACGAATCTGCGGGGTCGCCGCCTGGCCAACCGTAGTACTCACCGCAGGGAATCGCTGACGGATCTCTCCGTGCTGAGCGACATCCGTCAACTTGACGAGTGCACCCAGCCAAATGCCCCGTTCAGCCGACTCGATCTGATCCATCCCCGGCATTTGCTTGAGATCGACCACGCTGTCGGGGCTGGCCACATGTTCTTTGATACGGTTGAGAAGATCGGTTCCGGCGGCCATGTACGTGGCCTGGTCCCCAGCTTCTGACTCCATTGCTTCTTTCGGAGTCGTCGGTCGTATGAGTTTGAAGGGTTTCATAGACGCTCTCCCTTCTTTTTCGGTGCAGCCCCTGGTTCGTTGCCTCGTGCTGCGTCTCTTCGGGCGATCGCTTCGAGAACTTTCTTCGGAGTGATGGGAAGGTCGTAAATACGAACCCCCAAAGCATCAGAAACCGCATTGGCGACGGCGGCAGCAGTCGCCACGATCGGCGGCTCTCCCAATCCCATTACCTGCGTATTGGACTTTCCGTTGTAAACATCTAAAAGAACCACATCGATTTCGGGGCAATCTTCAGCTCCGAGAATTTTGTAGTTCTCCAAATCGTCATTGAGCATGCGACCCTTCTGGCGATCCATCACCCGTCGCTCAAAAAGGGCAAAAGAAACGCCCTGAATGACTCCGCCTCGCACTTGGCTCTCTGAAGTCAACGGATTGATGATCTTGCCGGCGTCAGCAACGGCGACCACCTTGAGAACCCGGACTTCCCCGGTCTCCTCATCCACTTCCACCAATGCAGACTGAACACCGGCATTGGTGTCTTGAAAGCCTTCGTAGTTTCGCCGCGGGCGATCTTTCAGAACCTCGATCGCATCGTCATCCATCAGCGCGCAAGCATCCTTGAAGTTGAGATCCAGAGACCCCTTGCCGACCTGATGAACCTCTTGGTCCTTCAGATCCAACTGGCTGGCATCCCAACCTTTTCGCTCGGCAACGATTTCCAAAAGTTGTCTCTTGGCGTGGTGAGCGGCGAGCCGTGCTGCCGGAGTCACCGTACCGATCGTCGTCGATCCGCCACTTGCCGGACCTTTTGGATCATCTGTATTGCCAATTCGGGTCGCAACCTGCTCAAGGTCGAGGCCGAGTTCCTCAGCGACGACCATTCCCATGACGGTGCGAGTTCCTGTACCAATATCCTGAGAGCCGTTTCGCACCTCAACCTGGCCATCTTTGGTGATTCTCACCAAGGCGCTGGCACCGCCACCGCCTGCAGAGAACCACAGGTTACTGGCGATCCCGACCCCCTGGCTTTTGATACCGGAGCCCTTTTCGGACCGCTTCTGATCCCAGCCGATTCTCTGTTTGGCGATGTCGTATTCGACCTTGCGAATCGGATGGTCATCATTCTTTTTACGGAACTCGACACGGTCCATACCGATTTCATCGGCTGCCATATCCATCATCTGCTCGAGGGCAAACGCTCCCTGCGGCCATCCCGGTGCGCGATGAGCCTTGGCTCCACCAGTATTGGTGCGCACTCCGTACTCGATCTTGTCGGTTTCACCGATGTTATAGATGCCGTCGTTGTGAGCACCGGCTCCCCCGGTGCCTGTGCCAGGAGTTCCCCAACTGCGAATGCGCGTGCCAAGGATTTCGCCTTCCTTGCTAACGCCCATCTTCATCTGCTGGATCGAGTCGGGACGATTGCCGGCACTCAACTGCTCCTCGGAGCGATTGAGCATCATGTGAACCGGAACCCCCGCTTGCTTCGAAAGCAGTGCTCCCAGAACCCCTTCGCGTCCGGCGCTGAACTTGGATCCAAAGCCGCCACCGACATACTCTGCCAGCACCTGGCAATCCTTTGCCTTCACCCGACTCCAATTGCTGGTCATCTCGTTGCGGAATCCGAAGGTTGCCTGACTGGAAGCCCAGAAGATCAGTCGACCTTCATCCCAGGTGCACACACCTCCATGGGTCTCCAGGGGGGCATGAGTCTGAACTTCGGTTCGAAACTCCCCTTCGACGGCGACGTCCGCCTGATCGATGACCTCTTTCACCGCCGCTTCCTGGCGGGCCAGTCGCGAATCCGCATTTCCACCACCTCGGCGACCCATTCGAGGGCTGATGCGGGCAACATTACTTTGCCCCCCTCGACCGACTTGCGGTGCGCCTTCCTTGCGAGCGTCTTCGACGGTGACGCAGTGAGGCTTGATGTCATATTCGACTTCAATCGCGCGAAGCGCCGCCTCCGCCTGAGCTTCCGTCTCAGCAGCAACTGCCGCGATTTCTGCTCCGGCATAGCGAGCAGACTCATCTTCGAAGATCTCAGGTGTCTTCAGGATCGCTTTCACCCCCGGCATTTTGATCGCCTTGTCGGTGTTGATCGACACGATGTCAGCATTGGCGTGAGGGCTTCTCAGGATCTTGCCGTAAATCATTCCTTCCGGCTGCTGATCATAGGCGTAGCGTGCGGTCCCTGTCACTTTGGCTACTGCATCTACACGGGGCTGTGCCTGACCGATCAGGTGAAGTCGCTCCCCTGGTTGCCACGGTTTGACGTCGTCATCTTGAATCCGCACGATCAGTTCTTTGAACTCCGTGCCGAAGCCGACTTTTATCGTGATTTCCTGAACCATTAGCGGCCTCCCTTCCGGGAAACTGATTCGACCGCTTCAATGATGTTCTGGTAGGTTCCACAGCGGCACAGGTTCCCCGAAAGCCCCTGACGAATCTCTTGGCGAGAAGGCGTTGGGTTCTCTTTCAACATGGCAGTACAGGTCACCACCATTCCCGGAGTACAGAATCCGCACTGCAGGGCATCCTTTTCAATGAACGCCTTCTGGAGCTGAGTCAGATTCTCCGGAGTTCCGATTCCCTCAACCGTGGTCACTTCTTTACCCACCGCATCCACTGCGAGCATCGAACAGCTGTCGACGACTTTTCCATCGATCAATACCGTGCAAGCTCCGCAGGACCCGCGGTCACACACCCGCTTGGGTCCCGTGACG
The DNA here is from genome assembly GCA_002691835.1 of Planctomycetota bacterium. The sequence goes on along the minus strand of NZJA01000016.1, from coordinate 34,870 downwards.
CCCAGATCATTGCGAAGGAAATCCAGCAGGGTGGTACTCGGTGGGGCAGTCGCGGATTGACCGCTGCCATTGACTTGAAGGCGGATCTGCTCCGCCCCGGGGCCCATTTCCGAAACCTCACGCGATTGCTCTTCGCCCGCGAGGACTTTTTCGGGAATTCGGGAAATGCCAGCAGCCGCTGCTGCTGCTCCAGCCCCTTGCAAAAAGGAACGCCTGGAAACGCCATCGGTTTCTGTCGGCTCCTGGGGGTGATCTTCCATGATCGATGCCCTTCCTAATACTTCGGATAGTCCGAGGTCTGTAGGAAGAATGCTAATCGGACAACCCTCCCTGCGGAACAATGCAGTTTCCTCACTGCCACAGGACCGGTGAATCCGGATCTTCTGGGGAGAACCCCAAAAAAAGAAATCGGACCGCAGGAAAACCTGCGGCCCGAATCAGTTCTAAAACGATCTCATTGAAGCGAGAGCGGATTAGTAGCGAGGCGGCCCTCCGGCGCCACGCTCAGGACGAGGGCGAGCTTCGCTGACGCGAACGCTACGTCCACCCATCTCGCTGCCATCGAGGTTATCGATAGCATTTGATGCTGAATCGTCATTTGCAAAGGTTACGAAACCGAAACCCTTGCTACGACCCGTATCGCGGTCCTTAACCACAACTGCATCGGTGATTTCACCACAAGACTCGAAATGCTGACGAAGCTCGGCTTCGTCTGCTGCCCAGGGGAGACCCCCGACAAATACGCGATTACCCATGTTTCTCCCTGACCTCTCAAAAACCTCCGGCGAACCGGAGAGACGACCTGGGGAGTGTCGGCCGCCTGTCAAACACGAAACCCGGCGAACCGGGAGGAAAAATTCCGAATCCGAACAGGAGAACCCGTTCCGACAACTCGGAAAACAAAATCAATTTTGGAAGAAGGGCGTGAGCACGAAAGGGGCGCACAAGAAATCACACTGAACAACAAAGAAAAGCGCCTCGATCTTTCGCAAACATCTCCGTGGGGAGATCTCAGTAGGACGGTGATCACCGGAATGCCAAGTTTGGCAAATACCCTTTACCGTCGATACATCAGTTTCTCTGTTCAGCAGAAAAAAGCAAGGAAAGGCGGAAAAGTACTCAGCGATTTAGCCATATCTCCAGTGCTGAGCGGAGTTTGAGACTTTCGATTTGGGGCAGAATTCTCCTCAAAACAGCCTCGGATGAGGGATGAGGGGCTTGCACGAGAGCCGATAAGACCAACTCGTGATCGAGCAATCCGCTCTCCCAGACCTGCTCCAGGAACCGAACTGCCGATTCACCGGGCAATCGTGAAAGGGTCGCCAGCTCTTGATGCGAGAGCCAGCCCTTCGCCTTGAGACTTCGATTCATATGATTCAAAAGCAGGGCTTCAGACGACTCAGAAACTTCGGTCATCGAAAAAACAGCCAGTGCCAAAAACTCATCGATACGGAATGTCTGCAAGAGGGGCCCGGTCGGCACTCCATCCCACTCCATCTCTCTCGCTCGAACAAACAACTCGAGCCACTCAGCCCCCGCACCCTGACAGGAAGCCAGCACCTGAGGCAGCCAATACCCCATGATGCCTTCGTAATACGGCTCAAGGCCAGCGAAGGGCCCCTTGCCAGCCGGAGCGGCGAGAGCCTGTTCCAGAATTCTCAACTCTTCGATCGCACCGTCGATATCTCCACCGGCCACCCGATCAGAGAGTTCCTCAAAAATCGCCAAAAAGCGGCCATCGGAAAGAGCCTTCTCAAACTTTTGTTGCTGACTGATCCGATCAAAAGAATTCGTTTCTGCGGACGGGTGGGCGATCGCCGGAACCGGCACCGCCGATGCTTCCTGTTCTTTCTGTGCCGGATTCACAGGGGTCGCTTCACCAGGCCCCGCTGCTTTCAGTTGGGCGATCCGATCCTCAAGCTGGCGCCGCAAGGACCGCTCTGTCATGAGCCGGGCCTTCAACTCGACCACTTCCAGGGTAGAGCTCTGCTGAAAGCGAGCCTCCTCCACCGGCCCAGCGGATTCAGACAGCCACAGGCGCGAAATCAACACGCCGCAGAAGACTGCAAAAAGGTAGGAAAAAAGGCGCATTCGCCAATCCATGATTCTCCACAACTTTCAGCTCTGACTGCTCAAGACAGACAGAACCCAAGGCCACGCACTGGACGCTCAGGATCACCCGACGTAGGTTAAACCCCACGAAAGAACGGGAATAAATGCGCCAGAATCGATGTGGCCAATCCCGATGTTATCGTTTCAACGAGGTTGAACAACCGGGAGATCTCCCCGGATGCACGGCCTGTGGCAAGTCTGCGCCTCGCAGAAAGGAAACCTGTGAACAAGAAGTCTGACAGAATCCTGAATCCCAAAGCCACGATCTCCTTGCTCCTTCTGGCTCTCTTCGTACTGATCACCCTTCCAACAGGGGGGGCGATTGCCACGCTGGAGACTGCGACGAAGTCCTCCGAGTCAACCGCAGATCTGCTGACCGCTCTCGATGAGAGTGACCTCGAAATTCTCTCAAAATCGACGCCGTCAAAGATCCTGAAAACCCTCGGCAGAACAGCGCCCAAGGGTCGCCTCAAACCCGGTCAAACGACCCAGGTCGATTTCACCGCAGAAGATGGCCGCGACACCCGTGTTTCCATCTACGGCCCCGCAGGTCGCCACCGCAGTTACGGGCTAATCCTGATGCTCCATGGATACGGCGGCAACGGCCGCTCCCTTGTCACCCGCAGCTACCAGAACTTTGCCAACAAAAACGGATTCATCATCGTCTCTCCGGATGCAAAAAAACCGGCAAAGGGAAAATGGAATGAGGACCTTCCGGAGCAGTTGCTTGGAACCCCGACCCAACACTGGTGGTCCTACCGCTCCGATGGATTCGTCAACGGGCTCATCGATGACCTCTGCTGGAAGTATCCTATCGATCGCAATCGCGTCGTCATTTCCGGCATGTCGATGGGAGGTTGGGGTTCATGGAATCTGGGAACCCGATTCAGTGACCGTTTCTGTGCCATTGCCCCCCTGGCTGGTGGCCTGTGCATGAGGGATTACGAAGCGGACGAGCTGGATGATCGATACAAACTTCTCCTCGGCAATCTTCGCTGGCTCCCGTCCTATTTTGTCCACGGCACCGATGACAACATCGTCCCCGCACGTTTTTCCCAGATGATCGAGGAAGCCCTTCTCGAAAAGGAGTTTGATCACGTCTATGAGGAATTGGATGGTGTCGGTCACAACCTCGACCTCCGTGGTGGGGGGTCGATTCTGCCCGGTATCCACCAATGGCTGACGAAGAAACGCCGGGTCCTTGAGCCGGCTGAAATCGAACACCATGCCCTGAACACAGACCATGGCCGCCAGCACTGGATTCGAATCGATGAGTTTGAGGACGACAGCAAACCTGCGAGAGTCGAAGCGAAGATCGAGAAGGGCAACAAGATCATCATCAACAGCAGCAACGTCACAAAGATGACCGTCTTCATCTCCAACAAACTGCTGAAAGAAAAGAACAAGATCAGTGTCGAGTGGAACGGAAAAGAAGTTCACTCCGAAAAGGTCAAAGAGACCCACGAAGCCCTGGTGGAGTCGTGGAAAGGACGCCGGGATCCCTTTCTCCTCCACACGCGCATGATCCAGCTGGAGGATTCTCCACAGGACTGAGAACCCGCCGCTGCTGAAAGGCCAAGGATCACTTAATTTAGTAAAGATGAATCAAGATGGACATCAACTCCACCGGTGCGGTCACAAATCCCGACCCTGAGGACTCAATAACCCCACAAGCCTCATCTCTATTCCAACAAGACTCCGCCTCTTTTTCGACGATAGATGACATCATTAGTTCTTAGAGGTGCCCCAAATGTCTTCGCTATTTTTTTCAAAACTGAGAGATGATTCTACCCTGCAACCGAAACGGTGGCTGTGGGTGGCCCATGATCAATTGCATCCGCAACTGAATCCGTGGGCGGGGGAGTCCCCCGAAGAAACAGGGCTGATCTTCATCGAATCAAAACAGCGCGGAAACACCCGCCCCTATCACCGGCAAAAGCTGGCGTTCCTGCTCTCGAACCTGCGACACCGTGCTCTGGAATCACAGCAGGAGGGGCACCCGGTTCGTTATCTTTTCAGCCACGGGGATTACGCGACGGCACTGGTCGAGTTGACCGAAGAGCTCGGCCCGATCCACGTCCTGCGATCTCCGGAACGGGAGATCCGCGAACAGCTGAAAGTAGCCATCGACGAAGGCCTCCTGCAAGAACATGAACATGGTGGCTGGCTGACCACTCGCGAGGAATTCATCGACAGTGTTGGCGAAGAGCCCCCCTTTCGAATGGACGCTTTTTACCGCCACTTCCGCCAAGTCTCCGGAGTACTCATGGAAGACGGTTCACCGGAAGGGGGGAAATACAGTCACGACGGCGACAATCGCAATCCGTGGAAGGGGACACCCGCCGCACCCGATGAGCCTGTCTTTGAAGTCGACGATATCGACCTGGAAGTCACCGAAATGGTGATGGCGAAATTCCCCCATCACCCGGGGCAAATCGATCTCACCAAATTGCCAACCACCGCCGAACAGGCGAAAAGTGCCCTCGATTTTGCACGCTCCGTCATCCCTGAGTTTGGACCATACGAAGACGCCTTCAGTGAAAACTCTCGCTCACTTTTTCACACGCGACTTGCAAGCCTGATGCATCTCCACCGGGTCTTGCCCGACGAGGTTCTTCGTATCGCCATCGATTCCCATGCGCCGCTTAACAGTCGGGAAGGCCTCATCCGACAGTTGATCTGGCGCGAATATATGCACCACATTCACGAAGTCACGGATGGTTTTCGCCGACTGGAGGTCCCTCGAAGCAAGGCACTATGTCGGGATGCCCGCTGGGGTGATGTTTCCGGGTGGAAAAAATCTGTGGCCACAGCAGACCTCGAGGAGCATCCCAATCGACTTCAGCAAAGTCGTCCTCTTCCGCCAGCTTACTGGGGGAAAGAAAGTGGATTGCGTTGCCTGGATGCGACGACGGCAGCGGTCATGGAAGACGGTTGGACCCACCACATCCCAAGACTGATGATTCTTGGGAACCTGGCAAGCCTCCTCGATATCTCCCCAAGAGAGTTGACCGACTGGTTCCACGTCGCCTTCATCGATGCTTACGACTGGGTCGTCGAAACCAATGTACTCGGCATGGGAACTTATGCTGTCGGTGAAGCGATGATGACGAAGCCCTACATTTCAGGAACGCCGTACATCCATAAAATGGGAGACCACTGTAAAACGTGTTCTTTTCACCCCAAGAAAAGTTGCCCGATTTCATCTCTGTATTGGGCTTATCTCGAAAGACACGGAGAAGCTTTCGCGGGCAATATCCGCATGGCTATGCCGTTGCGAACGTTGGCCAAGCGCAGTCATGAGCAAAAAAAATCAGACGCAGAGACCTACGAATGGGTCCAGTCGACACTTCAGCGCGGAGACGTTCTCAGTCCTGATTGATGCTCACCCCTAAGACCGATAGCCTCGGGGAGACAGGATCCCTCAAATCGACGGAAGCGAAGCCATGATTGAAAAAATGAACTGGGTCGGGGAAATCGATGGCCATCTCGTCGTCACCGATGAGAGTGGGGCAGAAACCGTTCTCGACCGGCCAGGAGACCTGGTCTCCCATATGATGCAGGAAGAGTGCGCCTCAAATCTGCAAGCTTCGATCCTTGTTTACGGATATTGCCTCGCGACTCAGGGGGTACGACTTCCCCATCTTGTGCGTCAGGTATTGGGCAAAACGGGGGCCTTCATTCGTAGCGTCGATATGAATTCCATGCCGCTCTATCAGGCTTCGGAACACTTCAGCCAATTCTTTACCGATTGCAAAGAAGAGGGCGAGGCTCTTCAGGAAGCGGTCCTCGCCGAGATTCACCGCTATTGCCGCGAACAGGTTTCTTGACCTTCAGTCCAAAAACAGAACTTCCCCCGAAGCGATATCAAAGACTGCGCCGACAACCTGCAAATCATCCGACCCTGATGTGCAAAAGTTGCGGACTTTTTCAACGGTGGCCTGGACATGCTTTGCGACCGCATCGTTGATCACTTCTGTTCTCTCCGAGCCAGAACCATCGACGTAGGAGCGTTGAAGGTCTTCCACCGCTGGCTGAATCTCTGCCCGGACCTGATCAAGGTAGGGGATCTCTTCCGCTTCAGGATCTGCCATCGCAAGGGTCGCCTTCACCGCTCCGCAATCTCGATGACCCAACACCAGAATCAAACGTGAACCAAGGCCATCGCAGCCGAAGAGCACGCTTTCACGCATGAAGTCATCCACAACGTGACCCGCAACTCTTTGAACAAAAAGCTGACCACATCCTTGTTGAAAAATCACTTCTGGAGGAACTCTGGAGTCGGCACACGAAAGGATTACCGCAAAAGGTTTTTGAGCGGGGACTTTTCCCGGATCTGGAACCGGAATCGCCAAGGACTGTTCATCCTTCTGCATCGCAGAAATAAATTCAGCGTTCCCCAACTTCAATCGGCTAATGGCTTCTTTTGCAGAGATCATCGACACCCCTCTCCGCCAACAGGATAACGAATCGTTGCCGAGGGTGCCCGTGATTCCCAGCCACCGTTGTGGTTGCCAAACCCCTGTATCCGTGAAATCAGGAAGGAGGAGGCAGTAGCGTAGAGCGAATTTTTCTGCTTTCCCCATCTCTTTCGAGGGTGACCTCCACAGCCATCCCGGGGCGGTAACCTTCCATTAGAGAGAGGAATTCTCCCAGGGTCGGAGTCGGGCGGCCATCGACGGCGACGATCGTGTCGCGGACTTCTCCTTCGAAGACACCCTCGACTCCCTGATTTGCAAGAACCTCATCCGCCTCAACGATCACGACACCTTTGAATCGCTGAGCATTGACCCCGGTGTAGGGAACAAATCCAAGGATCGGGCGCTGAACCTCTCCAAAGCGGATCAAGTCAGGGACTGTGCGCATTACGGTGTCCACAGGAATGGCAAAAGAAATCCCCGCATGGGCTCCAGTCGGGCTATAGATCGCGGTGTTTACCCCGATCAATCGTCCTGCACTATCCAGAAGGGGCCCGCCTGAATTTCCAGGATTGACGGCAGCATCCGTCTGAATGACATCGTGAATCGTCGTCTCCTGCAGTGAACGAATCTCTCTCCCAAGTGCGCTGATCACTCCACGACTCAGAGACTGATCAAGACCAAACGGATTACCGATGGCATGAACATTCTGGCCCACTTTGAGATCCCCGCTGGTTCCAACGGGGATCAAATCCAGCCCATCGGGAACCCTCTCAACCTTGAGAACCGCCAAGTCCTTCGCTTTGGAAAACCCGACGATTTTTGCCGGACTGGTCGTGCCGTCACTAAACGCCACCGTGACTCCGGCACTGGCACGAGCAATCACGTGGTAGTTCGTGACCACATGTCCATCCAGGTCCCAGAAAAAGCCGGTCCCCGTCCCTGCAGGCCTTTCAAAAGAAAAGCCGCTGAGCCGATTGCCGATCGTTTGGTTGGAGCGAACATTGACGACCGTTGGGGCAGCCTGTTCAAAGAGCCCAACCAAGCGACTCTCTTCGTCAGTCAAGGCCTCCCGTGGAGAAACAAATCGATCTCCGACAGCCTCATCGCCGCCACTGACCGCCATTCCACTGACCGTAAAGCCCAACCCGGTGACGAGAATCAGGAATAGAAAACCCGGAAGGGGTCTGAAATAGGTTTTTTGGTGTTCTGGCACAGGTGTTCCCTTCGAAAGATCCCGCTGACTGACAACAAAATCTCGACAGGTGCTTCGATTCAGGTTGTCATGGTGACATGAACATTGATTCCAACGACGACAAATCCAACCCCCCCAAGACAGAAGCGACCGGAGAACCGGCCGGGGGGGAACCGATTTCTCCGGTCAGGGGTGACTCTGCACAACCCCCCCAAAGCGTTTTCCGTAACGGGCAACCGCCGGCGCGCGCCGCCGGACTGTTTACCCTGGTTACCGGATTCCTGCTGTGGGCTGACTTATGGACGAAACTCGCAGCGTTTCAGTTCCTGAATGTTGAAGTCTTTACCACCCCTTCTGGCCTCCCTGCAGTGACTCGTTCGCCGATCCATGAAATCTTTCCCGGCTTTGCCCTCGAAGCGGCTCTCAATTTGGGGGCCTTCAACGGTTGGTTTTCCTGGGCGCCCTGGTTGTTGATCGGGGTCTCTTTTTTGGCCCTGCCCGTCTGTTTTTATATCGCATCATTTCGATCGAATAGTCCGCTGATGGTAACCGCCTTGGGGATGATCGCTTCCGGTGCAGCCGGAAACCTCTACGACAGAATCACGATCGGCGGGGTCCGCGATTTTGTTCGTTGGTCTGTTCAGTGGGGGAACCATGAATATGTGTGGCCCAACTTTAATATCGCCGACAGCGCCATCGTCTGTGGCGTCGGCATCATTCTTTGGCTGGAGTGGAGACGCCCCGCCGAAGAGCTTGAACAGCCTCCACAAACAAAAACAGAAGCGGCAGAGTAAAAACCCACGCGGTCGTTCCCGGAGGAAACTCCCAAACACCTGCGCCCCGCCAAGAGTCGAGAACCCGATAGTTCAACAAGACTGTCAGAGTCAGCAGAAAGGCCCCGGGAGAAGGGCTGATGATTGTCGGCAAGAGCAACCATAAGGCGTACCAGGGATGCAGGGTTGGCGTCAGTAACAAAAATCCCAGCATCAAAATCCGAGTCGCACGCCACGTCTCCAGATTCCTGACTGCCCAAGCCAGAAACCACCAGGCCCCGACAAGACCTGAGCGAATGCCACGGGTCCATGGATCTCCGGCATCATAAACATTCACGCCCAACAGTCTTCCAAGGGGCTCCAGCAAGAGCCCTCCAGAGTACCAACTTCCGGCGTATGATCCCCAACCGTCAGCGGTATTCGGATGCCACTCAAAGATGAAGAACATCGTCGTGGCTGCCAGCCCTGCAAAGAAAATCCCCCCCGACTGCCAGCCCAGTTTTTTCAACATATGAAACATCAAGCCAGCGGGGACCAACAATGTCGATGTTGCCAGCGAAAGAAATCCAGCCCCTTGCCAACGCTGCCGTCCTTCGATGTACATCAACGCCACTGCCAGCAAGAGAACTGCCAAAAGATGAAGATGTCCGCCGATCGCGCTCTCCAGAATCGGCAGTGGATGCCAGCACCAAAAAATACTGCGCCGAAGATCCCAGCCTTTTCTCAACAGCAGACGACACAGCAGTACACCCACTGCAAGATCAGCCATGATCATCCAGCAACGCCAAGAGTCCGCACCGAACGCAAAAAATCGAAAAGCGAATTGAGCCGCTGGAGGATATACCGTTGGAATCTGAGGGTGATTGATGCGGTCGCGGACACCTTGCCAGTCTGCTGAAGCCGCCACGTCATCGAGGGCCTCATCCGCCGGTGCCACTCCGTAAGGAGAATACCCCTGCCTTTGAACTTCCCCATCCCAGAGGTATCGCCAAAGATCATCACTGAGCAACGGATCAACCGTCAGCAACAAGGCTCGAACCAGAGTCGCACCGATCAGAATGGACCACATCGCATGCCTTGGGGGGACGCGAGCAAACCAGAACCAACCTGCGGCCATCCACAGCCCCAGGCCAACTGCCTTAAAAATTTGCAATTGAAGAGGGGCGTCGGCAGAAAGACCTGCTGCAGACTGAGCCCAAATCCACCAGCTGATTACAAAAGAGGTCGACAACAATAGCGATCCGACCCACAACGGAAGAGCCTTCATCCCTTTGACACCTTGATCCATAAATCGCCGCCATCATCGACGGTCACCGATGCTGCGCGGGGAATCCAGGTAAAGGTGGTCCAGCCTTCGATCAAGAGAGGGCCGTGAAGAGTTTCTCCCACAACGATAGAGCCCTGTCCAATACGAGGGATCAGCTGATAGCCTTCTTTCGAGTTTAGAAAAACCCGCGCCTCTTCTCCCGATGTTGTTTTTTCAACCAACACAAAAGACTCCCTCGGTTGACGCGAAGTGAGAGAGACCCGCAAAGCGACACCCTCGACCATTCTATCGGGCATTCGGTAACCGAACTGTTCTTCATACCGATCACGGAAAGAGCTCGCGGGGTGATTCCCCGGTTCGATTTCCAAATCATGGGATTGCCCCTGATGTCGAGCCCGTAAAAAGCGATCCACTTGCACGTCTTGCAGTTCCACTCCAGGCATTTTCATCAGCGCCTGCTGCTGAAGCGTTTCTGCCAACTGTTCCAGTTCACTATCCCACTGCTCCGGCAGCTCTTTGAGCAAAACTGCTTCTGACTGCTCACACCATGGAGACTGCAACAGCCCCATGGCACTGAAGCAGCCTGCGCCTGCAGGAACACGGACCCTTGGAATTCCGCAAGACCTCGCCAACTCAACGGCGTGAAGAGCCCCAGCTCCACCGAAACAGACGAGGGTGGTTTCTCCGGGGTCTTGGCCTCGCTCCTGAGAGACCTTTCGCAAGGCCCGCTCCATCTCATGATTGGCGACATCGATGATCCCAAGTGCGACCCGTTCAGAACTCCAGTCGAGGAGACGCGCCATTTGATCAATCACTTGGCGGGATGCTTCAGCATCAATTTCTGTTTGCTCACCTAACAATGCATCTTTCGGCAGTCTTCCAAGAACCACATGAGCATCAGTCACCGTCGCACGATCTCCTCCGCGACCGTATGCAGCGGGCCCGGGATCCGCTCCCGCACTCTGCGGGCCTACCCTCATGGCACCCCCAGCATCCAGCCAGGCGACCGAGCCTCCTCCTGCGCCCACCGTATGGATATCCATCATCGGTACAGCGATGGGGATCCCATCAACAAAGGTATTTCGTTTGCGGAATCGGTGAGCCGCTCCACCCACCAGACAAACATCCGTACTGGTTCCGCCCATGTCAAAGGTGATGGCTGGAGTACCATCGCTACTTTGCTGAGCGGCCATCACTCCCCCTGCTGGCCCAGAGAGAACCGTCTTCACCGGTTCAGCAACAAGTCCAGACCAAGGACGAGCCGAACCAGCCGAATCCATGATTCGCAGTTGAGCTGGACTTAATCGCTGAGCCAGCTTTTGTAAATATCTCCCCATCACCGGAGCGAGAACCGCAGCGGCAGTCGCCGTACTAAAACGCTCCCACTCTCGTGGCTCTGCCGCCACCTGATGGGAAAGCACTACCGGTAAATCAAGGTCCTCCAACAACTGCGCCACCAGGTCTTCGTCACTGCCATTCTCAGTGCTGTGCAGAAAACCCACTGCGATCGCTTCCAGGTCTTTCTCCAGCACCCATTGGCGTAAACTGGAAAGTTCTGAAAGGTCGACCCCCAGCACCTCTTTACCTCCCGGTCCCCTTCTCAGGGTGAGTCCGAAACGATCGGCAGCCGGAATCAGAGGAACCGTGGAAACCGGTTCAAGATCGTGAAGTTGCGATCTGTTCTGACGTCCCAAATCGAGCAGGTCCTCGAATCCACGGTGGGTGACGAGACCCGCACGGGCAAACTTGCGTTCAAGAAGAGCATTGGTGGCGACTGTGGTTCCATGGACCACTTCGGCAGCGTCGATCCCATCGAGAGCCTTCAGGATCGCCCTCGACGGATCGTCCGGCGTTGACGGTACTTTTTTTAACCGCACCCCTTTCGCATCTGCGATGACGATGTCAGTAAAAGTTCCACCACTATCAACACCGATCCGCACTCTGGCCTCCTGACTGAATGACCTTTTGAGGTGACTGAATGCTCTGAAATCCTTTGCACAAATTCACCCGCTGATGCAGGATGATGAACGGAAGGACACCTCTATGAAAGACCGCAGGAAAAATGACTTTCTGGCCTACAAGGGTCAAGCAGCAGGTTTCATGTCCTGTGCCATCCTCCTGTGCATTTTTATCAGCGGTTGTTCTTCAGGCTCTTCCAAAAGACCATCTGTTTCAGCACCCAACCCCATCGTTGAATCGCAGTGGCAGGACGCTCGCAAAGCCTGGCTGCTCGATGATGTCGCTGTCGCCCAAAGTGCTTTTTCCCTCTTTGCTGAGCGATATCCCACTGATCGCCGATCTGGCGAAGCGCTTCTCAGTGCAGGAATCTGTGCCCAACGTCGGGGACGCATGGAGGAGGCGGAAGGCCTCCTGCGGGAGGCCCAGTCACGTGGGGGCGCCATCGCAGCCCGCGCCCTTCTCCAACGGGGGGCTATCGCTATCGATCTGAACCCGGCAAGGGCGGCGGCTTGCTTTCGGGAAGCGGGCCTTCAGGCCATCGACAACGAAACCCGAAGTGAGGCTTTTTATCAGCAAGGAGTCGCTCTTCAACGCCTCGGACGGTTTGAAGAAGCTCAAGTCGCACTTCAAAACTGCCTCCAGTTGGGCGGCTCTGGAAAGCATTCTGCACAGGCCACCCTGCGTCTCCAATACGACCCCTGGTTTAGCGTGCAAGTCGGAGCATTCCTCAAGAAGTCCCTCGCCCTCAAGCTGTCCACACGTCTGCAAGATGCAGGCTTCCTCACAGAGATCCGCATGCCCGGCCGCAAGGGATCCCCGCTACATCGGGTTCTCTCTGGCAGATATAAAGTTCGTTCCGAAGCTCAACAGCACGCCAGCCGCATCCAGGCCGCACTGGGGCTTGAGGACGTCAAGGTAGTCCCATGATCACTCTGAAAAACACCTTAGGTACTGTGCTGTTTCTACTGATATTGCTGGTGATCTTCTTTGGGTTCTTCGCTTTCAGGGTCTCCCGCCAGATGACCACCCCGGTGCCCCAGGGAGGCCAGTCCCACCTCGGCCCCATAAAACCGGGTCTTCTCGGCATCGGGACTCCTTATCACAATTGTCGGGGATATTTGTTCCTCAACAGGAATCCGCAGAACTTCCTCACCGATCCCGTGATCACCCTTCTCGACAATAACGGGATCGACCTGACAATCAGTGAAGTCGATGATCCAGCAAATCCCGACTTCTGGGTCAAGGTTCCTGTTGGAAACCCAGGCTTCGTGCGCTTTGAAGCCGATGGCGCCTATGCGATTCAATCAATGATTGAAAACAACTGCTTCGTTTCGCTTCACGATGCTGCGACTTTTTCGGGATCGGTTAAAGGCCACGTCTTTGTGCTCCAGGGAGAAAAGCTTCCTGATCCAACACCCCTGCCGCAAATCAGACTGTTGATCGAAACCGCAAAAGGCTGGCAATCAGAGATCACGACTGACGGATCAGGCAAGTTTCAGACCTTCATACCGCCTGGACCTTTTTCAGTCATCGTCCGCTCAGACAACCATGCGGATGCCTATTTTAATGACCTCTCGGCTATCGCCGGCGAAACCATCGACCGTCAGATCATCTTGCCCGCCGGCTGTGAGCTGGAAGCTTTTGTTATCGGCGACAAGGTCACTCTCGATGGAGCCAAGGTTTCATTAGTCACCAGCATGGAAGACGACGCCGATGCCGTGGCAGGTGAGCGGGGCGTGGTTAAAATCAAGGGACTGACACAGGGAATGGCGACCGCTTACGTCCAGCATCCCGGATACCAGGAAAAATCCTTCAGTCTGCTCATACCTGGAGACAAGATCGGCATCCGCAAGCCTTTCCTGCTCATGCCTTCAGAAGACTTCACAGCCTCGGTGGTCTTCGAAAACCAGTCTCGGGTTCCCAATGCGGAAATTCGTGTGGCTCGAAATGGAAAAGTGATCTTTGACGGCCTTGCTTCCACTCTCAGCGAGCTCGACATCCTTGCCTCTGGTCAAACATACGCTTTTTCTGCTCGCTGGAATCCTGATCCAGGAAATCCGCTCGCAGCCCTCCACTCCAGTTCCAAAATCTGGACGATGCCAAACAGTGGGGGTGGCGAACTCAAGCTGGAACTTCAGGACTACGTGGTGGCAAGGGGGCTTGTTCTGGCCGCCGATGGTTCGCATCTGTTTGGAGGAACCTGTGTCAAAATCAGGCCTGCAGAAATGGAACTCGAAAACGTGATCGATGAGTTGACTGTCTGGTGTCAAACCAGTGGCCACTTTGAATCGCCACCTCTGCCGCTGGGGAACTACACACTGGTCGCTCAACATCCCCATCACGGGATGGTGGGAAAAAACATTCGCCTCAACAAACCGGGAAAAGCCAATACCGGTAAATTTACTCTTCCTGAATAAGCAACCAGTCAGCAACAAACAGATTGTACTCATCCGGATCCTGGTCATTTCTTTGCGAAACAAACACCATCCGTCGACCATCTGCTGAAAAAGCGGGATCCCCATCAAAACCGTAAGCAGTGGTGATCTTCTCGGTGATTTCTAATTCCAGATCGTGAACGTAGAGATCGTATTCACCCTCGGAGGACTCTCCCGAATAAACGACATAGCGACCGTCGGGAGTGAGCGTGGGTGATCCTGCAACCTGCCCGTTGCCACTGACAACCTTCGGTTCGCCGCCATCGACAGAGACCAAGACCTCGGTAGAAATACCTTTTGAGTGCGGGAAGGCCCCAGGAAAAACACCCTTTCCACCAGTCCCCGCAAGCGCCATGAGGCAGCGGATCGGCTTTCCTGTACGAGCGGATGTGGCTTCCTTCAGGGGTTTTGGCAATTCTTCCGGCAGCAACTCCAAGCCGGAAGCATCGACAAACATACTGAAGTTGCGAACTTCTTCGTAAGGAGGACGTACACTGGTAAAGCCAACCCTGCGATCATTGTCCCAAAACACTGGGGATCGGTTCACTCCTCCATCGGTCAATTGAACCAGCGTATCGAAATGGTTTTCACCAGGTGCGTTATCGACGATTCGTGGAAGAGGGTCGACGGCCGCCTCTGACCGAGTGTCAGGGCCATTGGAACTCTCGTCAGACGGCTTGCCTGTGCAGCCCGCCAGAAGAAGACCCAATAAAAGAACAGTGAACTGAAAAATCATCTTCTGGGTCATCAGCGTTGGCCTTTCCAAGGTCTCTGGCTTAGATTAGTCGAAGTCTGCTTTGCAAGCACCACGAAAGGGCTCTCATGTATGGAGAAGATCTGACTTTCCAGACTCCCGGAAAAGGGCTCCATGAAATCACTCAGCCATTGGCAGAGTGTGTCAGGAGAGCAGACGTCGAAACAGGTCTCTGCCAGGTTTTCATTCGGCACACGAGTGCGAGCCTGATCATCACCGAAAACGCTGACCCATCAGCGCGAAGAGATCTGATCGCCTGGTTTGAACGTCAGGCCCCCGAGAATCATCCCGACTACACCCACACTTCTGAGGGTCCCGATGACATGCCATCACACCTGAAGGCGGCCATCACACGAACTTCAGAATGCCTGCCCGTCAAGGATGGTCGACTCGACCTCGGCACCTGGCAGGGTGTCTTCATCTTTGAACATCGAACCCGTCCTCACGAACGCACCATCAGCGTGCGAGTGCAGGACTGAAAGAGGAGCCATGACAGGACCCAAAATCCTCATCGCCTGCGTAAACACAGATCTTCGTAACGGTTGCTTCGATGGCGCAGGCGCCATCGGTTTGCGAGCCGATGCGGTGGGGGATCAGCGAAGCCTGAGCAAAAGGCTTTCGAAGGACTCTTACGACCTGGTCATCCTTCAAGGTGATCTAAAGGTAGACGACTTGGGAGAAGCCAAAATGCTGGCGCTCGAAGAAGGGGCGGACATCTCCAATATTGGAGATCAAATCAAAAGCCTGATCGAGGTTCCCGATTTTGACCCTGAATCGGTGGGGGATCTTCCACCCGCATCGCCATTGCCATGGAAAAAGAGCTCGCCAGTCAAACGCAAACCCAGAACTCGCGACGAGCATTCTGGCGAATAAGCTCTCTTTGATTCAGCCTTGATTCCCTAAAGCTGAGAAAGCCACTCAGGGATACGGACGACCATGAGCTCTTCAGCGCTGTTGAGCTCTGTGGCGATATTTGAAAACTGGTCAAGCGGTATTGGCTGACGCCAACTGGCGTTGTCTTCAACGAAGAGCATTCGCGGGTTCTTCAGCCATTCTTCCACCCGAAGCAAATGCATCGCTTCACCGTTCTTTTGGGCAGGCAGCTGAAGGCGTAATCCCGAAGCCCGAACGGGTCTTCCGAGTGGTGCGCAAGATTCCTCATCCAGGCGTAGAGCCTTATTTGCAAGCCACTCTGCAGCAACTCCATCTCCGGGAACCCGAATCAGAGTTCTGTGGTTCCGTGTGCGAGCAACGATGACCGGAACCTGCACCCGCTTCGAAAGGGATCGCACCACTTCTTCCATTCTTCGGGAAAGAAGATCGGAACCGATCCCCGCGCCCTCTTCCTGAAAGGTGATGCGGTCACGGGCAAAAGTCACCCGCGAAGCACCCTTTTCGGGAGTCGCCGCTGTTTCCAGGCGGGCCCCTTCACCAACTCGCATAAAGTTTTCGTAACCACACGGGCCCGAAACTTCCATGTACACTTCCTTGTACATTTCCAAGTTGACCTGCGTCGGCAGATGAACGAGATCAACCGACACTCCCAGCGTACTTGGATCGAGTGTGCCTTGGGGATCACTCATGATTTCACCGATTCGCTCGACTGCTCCGTAGAAATGCGGTCGTCGAGTCGAACCAGCCAGCCCTCATCACGCAGTCGATCGATAAAAGCGGGAACTTCGCTGTCAGATCTTCCGATTCGATGCCCCGGGATAAACAACTCCCTGCGACCAATCTCCACGTACTTGATCTTTTCCTCATCCAGGATCTCTGTCAGTTGCTTATAGCGGTCTGGCTTGAGTTCACTGAGATGAATTGCTGGGGAGACCTGGATCCAGTCCATATCCCTGCCCCAGTCGCGGATTGCCACACCCACGGTTTCCGGAAGCGGATGGTCACTGGCACCCTCCAGAACCTCTCGGATGCCATCGATCTGTAATCCTGATCGCACACCTGAACGCATCGATTCAGGCGTCGCCCGATATCGACGAACACGCTCTGCAGAAATTCTTTCTGAAAAGCGGGCCAGTTGAAGCTCGAGATCCATCCCCTCGATACCTTCGGTAATCAACATGATCTCGAAGTCCGGGTTGACGAGGACGCGACATTCCGAAGCCGCCGTCTCTTCTCCAAGCAGATACTTCCCCAGATCCGTAAGGAGAATGCAGGAAAGTGAACTGTCGATGACTCCGACTTCACACATTCCCAGGTTGAGCATTCGATTGATGATCCAGAAAGCGAGGTCTGTACCCAGACGATGCACCGGACACTGCAGTCGATCACGCGAGAAATCTTCTTCCCGACGTTGACGTAACTGCTGGGCCACCTCACGTTCTTCCAGTTCCAACAGATAGGTGCTGACACAGTGGTCGATCACTGCGTCCAAAGAGACCCAGCCCTCTGTCCCGTGTTCCCGCAAAGTGTCGAGAAGGATCGACCTCAAGCCCTCCTGATGGAAGGACCAGCGGGCTCCAGCACTCTCTTCGAGAAATCTCTGAAGAACGATTTCTGTCTTCCGACGGAAGTCGAGCTCTCTCCACGATTCGAGTCGAGAATCATTCACCCGTAATTCTCCGGCAAAGTTCTCGACGAGACCCAGGCGCATCACAACCCGAAGGACACGAGTAACAGTGTCTCCTTCGAGGTAGTCCGTCAGTCGCTCCATGGCAAAAGTGCGGCGCAACTGCTCGGCAAGCCTCTTTGGGAAACTGCCTGCACGTGTCAGCCGAATCGGCTCCTGTTCAATATGAAGAGTCAGCCTCTCAATATCGATCAGAAGATCGACCCCTGATTCGAGAATCAGATCCGGGTAGGTCTCTCTCGGCATCGACTTCAGAGCACGACTCTGTAACCACTCCTGAAAGATCACCAGAGAGGTGTCAGGTAACGTGATGCCGTAATCCTGAAGGCGGCCATCGCCGATGGTACCAATGCCACTCTCTTCGAGAGCAGCGGCCCATCCTTCTTCATCGATTTCGTCGGTGCCTTCAGTCTCCAGGTAGTCGACTATTTCATCCGCATCGAGATCCAGAACACCTCTCTGTGCGAGTGCGCGGCGACAAAGCTCGGCAAGCACAGGGTCTTTCAGAGATGCGATCCGCGACTCCAGAGTCTCGCCTTCGACATCTACGGTGGCCTGATCAAGCTTGCGGAGGCTCACCGAATCAGCCGCTGACACGGCTCCTTCGCCAACATTCAGGGCTTTCGCCAAATGTCCGGCCAGCTCGTCCGGTATCTCAAGAAACTCGCCGCCCCGTGAACGGTCGGGTCGATGGCGGGTCACAAAGCCTCGCTCTGTCAACTGTCGAACCGTTGACTCAACTTCGATCCGTGACGCACCGCTCTGAGCCAGGCCCGCCTGGACATCCGTCACCTGCGCCCGAGGCTCAGGCCGCGAAAGCACATCCTGAATCAGTCTCTTTTGAGCCTGGCTCAGTCTCTCAACTTTCTCCGAAACGCCCTCGCCCGAAACGAATACTTTTTCAACTCTCTGCCGAAGATCTTCTACCCGTGTATTGGCAGACTCGCCTGGCAACCAAAATTGATGGATCGTTTGTAACTCTGCTTTTTTTAATCCTCGAAGAAACTTCCCCACGGCACTCAACTTAGCACCTCCTCTTGTTCTTCGATTTCGTATTGATAACCCTGCTCCATCAGGAATCGTTGACGCCTGTGAGCAAAATCCTGATCACGACTGTCTCTCGTCACCAGCGAATAGAAGGTCGCTTCGCGTCCATCTGATTTGGGACGCAGTACTCGTCCCAATCTCTGCGCTTCTTCCTGACGTGATCCATAGGTTCCTGAAATCTGAACCGCCACAGAAGCATCCGGAAGATCGACAGCGAAATTGCCCACCTTGCTGACGATCAGAACGGGCACCTCGCCACTACGGAAAGCCGCGTAGAGCTTTTCCCGTTCATCCTGAGGGGTATGCCCTGTGATCAGAGGTGCGCCGATAGAACGGGCGACATCGCGAAGTTGTCGCAGGTACTGGCCAATCACCAGAATTCTTTCTCCATCATGGCGTTCCAAAATCTTGTGCAACCGCTGCAGCTTCATTGGGTTCTCAGAAGAAATGCGGAATCGATGGCGGCGATCTGCATTGAGGTAGCTTTCCCGCTCATCCTCAGGAAGATCGAGGCGAACCTCTACACAGCGAACCTTGGCGATGAATCCCTCACGCTCCAGATCTCTCCAGGGCATGTCGTAGATCCTCGGACCAATGAGGGTAAAGACCTCGTCTTCTCGGCCATCCTCGCGCACGAGGGTAGCTGTCAGCCCGAGGCGGCGACGTGCCTGAATCTCGGCGGTAAAGCGGAAGACCGGAGCCGGCAACATATGAACCTCATCATAAATAATGAGGCCCCAGTCATGATCGGCGAACAGGTCGAGATGGGTAAAATCTTCAGTCTTTGATTTGCGGTGAGCAGTGATCTGATAGGTAGCGACTGTGATCGGTGCGATATCTTTACGCGCGCCCGAATACTCAGCCACCTGGGATTCATCGAGGTTCGTCCAACGGATGATCTCTTTACGCCATTGGCGCACACTGGTGATGTTGGGCGCCAGAATCAGCGTCTGACACTTGAGCTTTTCGATGAGCCCGATTCCCACAACCGTCTTTCCTGCTCCACATGGCAGGACGACGACACCCGAGCCGCCACCTCCACCCTGATCTGAGAAGAAAGCTTCCACCGATTCATCCTGATAGTTGCGCAAGGCAAACTCGGATTCCTCGGGGAAGTGGAGGTCGATAGCCGCCCCTGTGCGAAATCCCGCACGGTCAGCAATCGGAAAGCCATTGCGAATCATGGCCACCTTGAGAGCTCCACGATGAACCGGGTCGATGCGGTAGGAATTTCCGGAACAGGGATTTGTCAGAATCTCCGCCAGAGAAGGGCGATTCGACAAAAGTGCCAGGTGGTCGTCGTCAGCCTCGGAGGGTTGAAGAATCAGTGATTCCCCATCCTCTGCCCGGATCAGCTCGAAGCGGCCAAAGCTGTCGAGAGCCTTGGCAACCATATCGTGAAGCGCCTTCGGCACCGGGTAGCGAGCATTGTCCTCCAGTAACTGAAGAATCTTCTCTTGGCTCCATCCGGATTGGGCCGCATTCCAAAGTGAGATGGGGCTGATGCGGTACTCGTGAAAGTATTCCGGGCTTTTTTCAAGATGGGCAAAAGCTGCCAGCTCATGCCTCAATCTCTGTGCTGATGGATGATGAACTTCCAGCAGCAGGGTGCCATCACTCTGAACGATGAGCGATTTTTCTTCGGTATTCATATTGCTTCGACTTCGTCATGCTTTCACCTCAGAACTGAGGGCCGGTATGGGCATGCGCACCTTGGCGACATACCTTTCCCTGCATGGGCGAAGTCTCACTCCTTGATGGAACTGTGCGTGAGTCAAGACAGGGAGTCCCCCTGAGAATGCCCCCGCGTTTTCCTGAAAACATTCGAGCCCGGGAATTCCCCTCCCCAAAGCTCGTTCCCCCGACCAAGGTCACGGAACAACTCTGCTCCACCTTGGCACCATATCGACCGACGCTGGATCCAGTCCTCCTGATTCCCCCCTGATCAGCGCCGACGTTTCTGTTGGTAAGTTCATTACGCTGAAAAGACCTGGACTGATTCCATTATTGGCAGCCTTGATTTCCAAACATGGCTGCAGGAGTTCAGCTCCGGAGGTCTCTCCGAATACACGAACGAACGCGGCCTGCCTTCAGATCCTCAACAACCACTTTTGGTCGATGAAAACCTGAAGACAGGATTCTGATGATATGCCACGAAAGGAGGGCGGCATCTACCACCCACTTGGCAGGAGTTTCCTAAAAAACCTATTCAGCAGGGGGGTTGACATCCTCTTGCTCTTCGGTTGCGTCAACCAACTCCAGGCCGATGACCTTGTCATCGCTCTTGACCCGGATCAGTCGGACCCCTTGGGTGTTGCGTCCGATCGGCCTCACGTCTTTCAGCGAGATCCTCACCAGCATTCCATTGGAGGTCATCATCATGGCATCCCGATCCCCGGAAAGGGTCCGCGCTGAAACAACGGAGCCGTTCCTGTCCGTGGTGCGGATGTCAATCAAACCTTTACCGCCACGCTTTTGGGTTCGATAGGAACCAAACTCGGTGATCTTGCCGTAGCCGTTTTCACACACCGTCAGCAATGAACCCTCTTGGATCACGATTGTCATAGAGACCACATGGTCTTCCTCACCTAATCCGATACCGTTCACGCCGGCTGCGCCTCTGCCCATCGAGCGGACATCTGACTCATTGAATCGAATCGCCATCCCGCTGGCGGTCGACAAGATGATCTCGTCTTCTCCAGAGGTCAGGTTGACGCCGATCAACTGGTCACCTTCGTTGATCTTGATCGCTTTGATACCCGTCTTCATCGGTCTTGAGTAAGCCTCTAGAGGGGTTTTCTTAACTTTGCCCAGGCGACTGGCAAAGACGAGATTTCGATCATCGAACTCGGCAATCCGAATCATGTTGAGGATCTTCTCATCCTTGTCCAACTGAACCATATGGTTCACAGGTTTGCCTTTGGAGGTTCTCGAAAGGTCCGGCAGTTCATACACCTTGAGCCAATACACCTTGCCTCGATCAGAGAAGAGCAAGAGCGTGTCGTGAGTTCCAGCCACAAAGAGGCTTTTTACAAAGTCATCTTCCCGGACTGAGCCGCCAGATACGCCGGTACCTCCACGCCCTTGTGAGCGGTAGCTCGTGAGAGGTGTGCGCTTGACGTAACCCTGAAGGGTCAAGGTGACAACGACCTCTTCTTCTGCGATCAGGTCGGCGTAGTTGATTTCCTCTGCGGCCTCTTCGATGGTCGTTCTGCGCTCATCCTTAAATTTCTCCATCAGCTCATGGATGTCTTCACGGATGATTTCTTTCACCACGCTGTCATCGGTCAAAACCTTGCGGTGGTATTCGATCTCTTCGCGGGTTTCTGTCAGGTCGTCTTGCAACTTTTCGCGCTCGAGCCCTGTCAGGCGGCGGAGCTGCATCCGAAGAATCGCATCGCACTGGATTCTCGTGAGTGAAAACTCATCCATGAGAGCGCTGCGGGCATCATCTTCACTGCTACTGGAACGAATCAGCTCGATCACTCGGTCGATGTTGTCCGTTGCAGTGATTAAGCCTTCAAGGATGTGAGCCTTGCGCTCGGCCTTCGCGAGCAGGTGACGAGACCTTCTGCGAATCACTTCGCGGCGGTGATCACAGTACGCGTTCAGCAACTCCAGGAGGGTCAGGGTTCTCGGCCTGCCGTTGATGAGGGCAATTTGCTGAACACCGAACGTCGTCTGCAACTGGGTGTGCTTGAAAAGCTGGTTGAGGATGACCTGGGCGTTCTCATCTTTCTTGAGCTCTACGACCAGGCGAATTCCCTTACGGTCTGACTCGTCACGGATATCAGAGATCCCGGTAACGCGACCATCCTTGACGAGGCCAGCAATATCAGTCGCCAACTTCGACTTCGAAACCTGATAAGGAATCTCAGTGATGACAATCGCTTCTTTTTGCTTGGTGACATCCTCGAAGTGGGTGCGAGCGCGCAGGGTCAACAGGCCGCGACCCTTGCTGTAGGCATCGTGAATTCCGCGACGTCCGCAGAGAACTCCGCCTGTGGGGAAGTCGGGGCCCTCCATCACCTCGAGAAGTTCTGGCAGAGTGGTCTCTGGCCGGTCCAAAACGAGCAACAAGGATTCGCACACTTCACGAAGGTTGTGAGGTGCAAAGTTGGTCGACATGCCGACCGCGATCCCCGAACCGCCATTCACGAGCAAGTTGGGGAACTTCGCAGGAAGAACCGTCGGCTCATCGCGGGTGTCGTCGTAGTTCCGAACGAAATCGACAGTCTCTTTGTCGATGTCCGTCAGCATATCTGTTGCGGCATCTGTCATGCGAGCTTCGGTGTATCGCATCGCCGCTGGTGGATCGCCATCGATAGACCCGAAGTTACCCTGACCATCGACCATGGTTTGGCGCATGTTGAAAGGCTGAGCCATTCGCACCAAAGTCGGATAAATCACCGATTCACCATGAGGGTGGTAGTTACCGGAGGTGTCACCGGCGACTTTGGCACACTTTCTGTGCTTCGACCGGGGACCCAGATTCAGGTCGTTCATCGCTACGAGAATCCTGCGTTGAGATGGCTTAAGGCCATCCCTGACATCGGGAAGAGCTCTCTGAATGATGACGCTCATCGCATAAGTCAGATACGAACCCTTCATCTCTTCTTCGAGAGACAGTGGAAGGATGCTTGAATCCTGGCTCATCTTATCGTTCTCCATGTCATCCGGCCCCGAAGGCACCGGTGGTTAATTCGCTATCGCTTTTACTGGGCTTCCGCTGGAAATCTCTTCCAGCAGGTTGTGAAGCAGCTGATTCGCCGGCGTCGGAATACCACATTCCTGACCCCGCCTGACAATCGCTCCACTGATCCACTCAACCTCGGTGCCAAAACCTGAATCCAGGTCTTGAAGCATCGAGCAGCGGTTTGTTGCTGTCTTTTCACATAACTCTGCAAGAGAGCTGCCGACTTCCAATGCAGGAAGATCAAAACCCTCTGCAACAGCCACCTTGTAAGCCTCGTGACTCGCTGCTTTTGCCAATGCGAAACCAGGGCTTGAGGGTAACTGTCCATTTTCAATTCCAAGCAGGGCGCAAACCGGATTGAGCCCTGCACTCAGGATGCTTTTCTGCCACACCACCCTGTCCCCGTCTTCCACCGTAAAAGCTTCAAGACCGATCCGGGAAAGGGCAGCTGTCAATCGAAGAGACAAGTCAGGCCCTTCGGCAAAGTTTCCAAGGGGGCCGATGGTAATTTCGCCACCGTCTCCCCGAACGCTAATCTCACCGGATTTGCTCCGGAACAATCCATAGGTGATGGAAGCCGCCAGAAAGCGATCACTTCCACAATCTTCAAAAGACTGAGTCAACCCCAGCCCGTTACCCAAGAAAACCAAACAGGTCTGCGAGTTGATCCGCTGGCAAATCTGTTTGGAAACCGCGGGCAGATCACCCGCTTTCACCGCCAGGAACAGCCAACGAAAAGGCTCTCCAGCGGCATCTGTTTCTTCGCAGGGAATCTCGGCGGTGATTTTCAACTCAGAGTTCTCGGTGATGCTCCAGTGGCTCACGCCCCGGTCTTCACAAAAACCAGGTCTTCTCAATAGAGTGACAGGCCAGCCATCACACTGCATTAACGTCGCCAGCCACCCTCCGACAGCACCTCCACCCACGACACCCACTGGGCCATCCAGAAGAACTGGGCCATCGAGGTGATCTGAGGGAAGGGAGGTGGGTTGGGATTCCATCATACCTCTGGCGTCATTTCTGAGTTTTCGCCATCGCGGTCGATAAAGCTTTCGTTGTCAGCGGGAAAGTTGCCCCCTGAAACATCTTCCAAAAACGATTCCACGGCTGATCTCAAGTAGTCTTCCCCTTGGGCGTAACGGCGGACAAAGCGTGGTTTAAAGTCTCCCGAAAGCCCAACAAGGTCATGAAAGACCAGAACCTGAGCATCCACTTCACGCCCTGCGCCGATACCGATGACCGGAATCGAAACAGCCTTGCGAATTTTTGCTGCCAATGCTGTGGGAACACACTCCAACACCAAGGCGAAGGCTCCAGCAGCTTCAAGAGCTTGAGCATCGGCAAGTATCCTTGCGGCGGATTCAGGGGTGTTTCCCTGAACTCGGTACCCCCCCAACTGAGTCGCATTCTGAGGCGTCAGCCCCAAGTGACCCATTGCAGGAATTCCGGCTTCTGCAATTCTTCGAATGGTTTCAGCACGGACTCCGCCACCCTCAACCTTGACCGCATCCGCTCCGCCTTCCTGAACCAGGCGACCAGCGTTACGAATCGCTTCATCATCGTTAACCTGAGCAGCCAAGAAGGGCATATCCGTAACTACGAATGTGTCCGGCGCGCCTCGACGAACAGCGGCACTGTGATGGATCATGTCCTCCAGGGTCACCGGGACCGTGCTGTCATGACCCAAAACCACATTCCCAAGAGAGTCGCCGACGAGAATCATCGGAACTCCGGCACTCTCCAGAATCCTGGCGACTGGAGCATCGTACGCCGTCAGGCACACCCAGGGGTGGCCCTTTGATTTCCAGTTCTGGAGTTGGTCGAGACGAATGCGTGCCATTTCAATAATCCTTTAAATATCCAACTCACGCGCTTCCAGCGCATGCTTCTCGATGTATTCCCGCCGTGGGGCGACTTCAGTTCCCATCAATTTCACAAAGAGGTCATCCGTGGCGACCGCATCGTTGATGGTCACCCTGAAGAGGGTTCTTCGATCGGGGTCCATCGTTGTTTCCCAAAGCTGTTCCGGGTTCATTTCACCCAGACCCTTGAAACGGGTCAGGGCAACTTTGCTCTTCATTAGCAGGAATAGCTCCTCCACCATTTCAGAGGCAGTCGCGGCGCCCTCCTCCACAGCATCGACACCAAAACGGTAAGGCTTCAAATGCTCAAAACCTTCGTTGGAGAAGTCGAACTCAGGAATTCCAAAGCGGTCGTTCTCTTTCTCCGGGAGGAGCGTCTCAGCGATGAAGCCAGCAGCCTCAAGCTGTTGAACCACTTCGGTTAACTCTTCGGATTTCACCAATTCGACACCATGGAAACCGGCACCTTTTTCCTCGACTGCCGCAGCGAGATCATCGGCGCTGTCATAGGAAACCTGATCATCGCCGCCAACCAGTACCCGGCTTGGAATCTTGCCCGCGGACTTCCATTGATTCTTCAACCAATTCTGCATGGAGAATCCACGCTTCTGGAACTTCTCGTTTGCCTTCACAAGCCGCTGGATTCTGTCGATCACCGTTCGAATATCTTCCCCGGTCAGTTCCTTGATCTGGTCACCTGTTCCAAGGCGAATGCTTCCATGTTCACCCGCGAGATCGATCAGAATATCTTCCAATCCCTCTTCGGTGACAATGTACTCATCCCGGCTCTTCCACTTCACCCGGTAAAGGGGTGGCTGAGCGACATAGATGTACTCCTGGTCAACCAGTTGATTCATGTGTCTATAAAAGAAGGTCATCAGCAAGGTGCGAATGTGAGATCCATCAACGTCCGCGTCAGTCATGATGATGATTCGCGAGTAGCGGGTCTTTTCGATGTCAAATTCTTCACCGAAACCGGCACCAACTGCGGTGATAATCGCCTGGATCTCCTCGTGTTGAAGAGCTTTGTCGACACGCGCCTTTTCCGTATTCAAGATCTTACCCTTGATCGGAAGAATCGCCTGAATCATCGAATCACGACCGCCCTTTGCAGAGCCTCCCGCAGAATCTCCCTCAACGATGAATAGTTCTGTTTCATCTTTATTGCGACTTCGGCAATCGTGAAGTTTCCCCGGAAGACTTCCGGTACTCAGCAGGCCTTTGCGACGGGTCAAGTCGCGAGCTTTCCGCGCTGCTTCGCGTGCACGTGCGGCTTCAAGGGCTTTATTGACGATCTTTTTACCGACTGCTGGATTCATATCAATCCAGTGGCCGAGAGCTTCGTTCACCAGCGACTGAACAATTCCTTCGATTTCAGTGTTGCCCAACTTCTCTTTGGTTTGTCCCTCAAACTGGGGGTCAGGGAGCTTCACGCTGACGACCGCGGCAAGGCCCTCCTGGTAATCTTTACCATCGGGCGGGTTGTCGTTCTTGAGCATCTTCATGTCTTTGCAGAACTTGTTGAGGGTTCTCGTTAATGCGCTCTTGAATCCACTGAGGTGGGTACCACCGTGGTGAGTATTGATGTTGTTCGCAAAGGTAAAGATCTGCTCTTGTGAGTAACCATCGTTATGCTGCATCGCAACATCGACCATGACGTTGTCGACTTCGATTTGGAAGCGGATCACCTCTTCATAGATCGATGCTCTTTTAGAGTTCACCTCCCTAATGAAGGCTTCGAGACCGTCGGGGAAGTGGTATCCCTCCACCCGTTTCTCATCATCTCTGCGTTCATCGGTGAAGTTGATGTAGATGCCTGCATTTAGATATGAAAGTTCTTTGAGCCTTTTTGCGAGTACGTCGCGGTCATAGATCACCGTCTCAAAGATCTCTGGGTCCGCGGTAAAGGTAACCCGGGTTCCGGTGTCTGTTGCTTCACCGATCTTCTCCAGGTCCGATGCTGGAACTCCACGGGCAAAAGTTTGCCTCCAGAGTGATCCATCTCTACGAACTTCTGCGAGTAAGTTTGTAGAGAGGGCGTTTACAACTGAAACTCCCACTCCATGCAGACCCCCTGAGACCTTATAGGTATCGTTATCAAATTTTCCACCCGCGTGAAGTTTTGTCATTACAACTTCCAGTGAGGACATTCCTTGATCTTCGTGGTAATCAACCGGGATTCCGCGGCCATCATCTTCAACACTGAGAGTTCCATCTTCGTGAATAATCACATCGATCTTACTCGCATGGCCAGCCATCGCTTCATCGATGCAGTTATCCACCACTTCGTAAACCAGGTGATGGAGTCCCGCTGGACCAGTGCTGCCGATATACATTCCAGGGCGCTTTCGAACTGCCTCGACACCTTCGAGGACCTTAATGTTCGACCCGGAGTAGTTTGATTTCTTTTCTTCGCTCAAAATCACACATCCCTTTCATGGGGAAGTTTTTGATTCACTGGTTTAGATCGCTCGGACCATTCTGGAAATGAATCGAATGAATTTCTTCGAGCCCCTCTTTACGGAGGTTTTCGATGATGGTCCTCTCGGCGAAATTTTTAAGTTCTGTAGCCAGGGGATTCGAGTCAACGTTGACCGTTAACTTTCCTTCTTTCCAACGAACAGGAAGCGTGTGCTTGGATATTCCATGGCCAACCACGCTCGCCCATAATTTTCTGATCTTTTGCAGGCCATCAACTGCATCGGTTTCGTGAGTGGGTGCGAATCTCTGGATTAGTTTCTTGAGTGCGCCGGACAGGGGTCGAAGGCTGGCCTTCTCCCTGGCGATGCGTTTTTTTTCCAACTCAAGTTCGAGAAAACTGACTTCTGAGTCAGAAGGTTTACTCAAGCTTCCTGCATCTCGTTAATCACGAGAGGCATCACGATGTGACGATACGCTTCTGGATGATCTGGAATACTAAAGAGACCCGCGGTTTTTCCATCTCTGAATCCACACTCTACTTGTTTGGAATCGATCACTCTTAGCAAATCGATGAGATAGAGCGGGTTAAAGTGGACTGCGAATTCTTCTTCGTTTCCGGAAACCTTCTCTACAGGAAACTGAATTCTGGACTCGCCTACATTACTGGCGTGCCCAAACAAAGTTGCTTCTGTGTCACCGAAAGAAAAACGGACAGAATTCCGTTCCTTCGTGGTCATCAGCGCACATTGTTTCAAAGCAACGAGAAGCTCTTCGCTGTTGACCCGGTAAACATTCTCCAGGTTCTGAGGAATTGCCCTCTCGTATTCAGGGAATCTTCCTTCAACAAGTCGACAAGAAAGACAAACCGTTTCAGAGATATACGTCGCTTCGTTCGCATCGAGACGAAGAACAACATTCTCCTCTACTTCGGAAGAAAGAATTCTTGAAAGGAGATCGACTGCCTTGAGAGGGATAATGAACTGACCTTCAGGCATCCCTGAATCATTCCCGGCTGCTACAGGCATGGCGCTCATTGCCATGCGTTTCCCATCGGTCCCGACAATCCGCAGCTCTTCGCCGACACCCTCCATCAAAACACTGTGCATATTGAAACGGGTAGCATCTTTGGCCGAGGCAACACTGACTCTTTGAAGATTACGAATCAGATCTTCCCTGTGAATCTGGAATGCAGGTCCTTCGTTAGAAAACTGAACGGCCGGGTATTCATCAACCGGTCCTGCAGGCACCTTGAAGCGAGCGCTCCCTGACTGAATACAGATCTGCCCGGCTTCATCCTGCTCAACGCTTAAATCGGAACCTTGAAGTTCACGAAGAATCTTGACGAGTCGTGCGCAAGGAACCAGGCATGAACCTTCCTTCTCGACCATGACTTCATCCACTTGAGCCTGGAGTCCAACTTCAAGATCAGTACCAATCACTTGCAGCCCTTTTTGATCTGCCACCAACATGGCTGACTGCAGAACAGGGCGTGTTGGATTCGCAGGAACAACTCCTGAAACAAGACCAACAGCCTCAAGGAAATCACGGGTATGGCACTGAAACTTCATGGTTGCCTCTTCTTCAATAAAACTTTTGATACAGAATGGACTTCTGGCAAAAACATTTCGTTTCTGGAGTCAGGAGTCGCCCTTGAGCGCCTTCGGTAAGGGGGATACGTGAACCGGGTCGCAGGAATAAAAAGATTCCGATTCAGACCTGTTCTTGCGCCTCCTCGCAGGCATGACACATTCTAGGTGAGGAGACCGTTGTGGGCAATCGCATGCAGTCAGAATTGGACTGTTGTAAACCCTTGAAAAAATGAGACTTACAAACTGATTTCAAAAACAAATTTGAACCGTCCGATGAGAGTTAATGATGTGAATTGATATAAAAATTCTTGTTCTCACTCATCTGGGCGGGTCAAAGTGTGGATAAATCCGAAGCTGGATTTATAAAGTCTTTATACATAGGCGTTTACGTTTTTATCGGGGAGTTGGGCTATGTGGAGAACGAGCTTGGAAGTGGTGCCTGGAATGACGAAGAATCCCAAGATATCCACAGACGAGAGAAACCCGGCCACAGATCGTTAATTTGATCCCCTTGATCCCGCAGTGCTATTCCCGGCATCCCTTCAGGTTTTCCACAGGTTTCCTTCCACTAAAGAGGTTGGGAGAGTGTGGATGGAGGGGTGTGAGACTCGGCATGTTGCTCAAAAAGAGCCACACTTTCTCTTAAAGATGGGGCAAAAAAACAAGGAAGAATATCGTCAAGGGGACCCTCGCTGAAATATCCAGCGCGGTAACTGAAAGGTTCTCCCCAATAACCCATCTGCAGAAACAGAAGCACTGAAAATCGAAACTCTGGAACTTTAAACAGGATGACCTAGCGAAGCAGGGAAGCTTCAACCGTTTCAAGGTCTCGCTGCAGAACAGCATCTTTAAGGATCATTCCGCGAATCTTGTCGATGGAGTGCATCACTGTCGTATGGTCTCGGCCCCCAAAGTGTTTTCCAATTTCACCCAGCGAACATCCGGTTAGCTGGCGACCGAGGTACATACTAACCTGGCGAGGCAAAACGATGGAGCGACTGCGACGAGATGACCGCAGATCTTCGACGGTCACTGAGTAATATTTACAGACCGCTTCCTCAATTGTTCCAAGGTCGAGCTTGCGAGTTTCCTGGCCGAAAATTTCATGGAGTGCGTTTTGTACATTTGTGCAGTTTGCTTCCATACCCTCGTGGCGAACCATGCTTTCAATTCGCAACACAGCGCCTTCCAGCTCACGAACATTGTCGCTGATTCTGGAAGCAATCAGCTCGATTACCTCAGGCTCCAGATACAGGTCCCGCAACATCAGTTTGCGTTTCAGGATGGAGATTCGCGTTTCCATTTCAGGAGCTTCCAGCTGAACGACGAGGCCTAACCTGAAGCGCGAGACCAGACGATCAGAAACCCCGGCGATGTCTTTGGGTGGGGCATCTGAAGTCAGGACGATCTGTTGTTCACGGTTATAGATGTCGTTGAAGGTGTGGAAGAATTCCTCCTGTGTTCGTTCTTTGTCTGACAAGAACTGTATATCGTCAATCAGCAGAGCATCCGCAGTTCTGTAGCGATGACGGAACTGATCGATCTTCTGGTTGGAGAGAGCGGCGATAAACTCATTCGTAAAAGAGGCGCAGGATGTCACGATGATGTTGCGATGTCCTTGCGCGAGGAGCTGGTGAGCAATCGCGTGCAACAAATGTGTTTTCCCTAACCCTACCGACCCATGAATAAAGAACGGGTTGTAGGCGACACCTGGGCTCTCGGCGACAGCGTGAGCTGCTGCGTGAGCCAAGTGATTCGAAGGCCCCGGAATAAAGGTGTCAAAAGTGAACCCCGATCTCAGCTGAAGAGCTTCCCTTGAATTCTCTGAGTGAGAAGAGGAGGGGTGGCCGGTTGCTGTGCCGGGTGAGGGCATCGCTGCCAGCTCCTTGGGAGCGGCGTGATCTGCGGGACGGGATTGACCGGTAAACTCCAAGCCAAACTCCAAGCTGAACCCCAAGGAGTTCCCAGGCAGAATCTGACGGAGGATCTCTCGGATTGGCCGCTCCCAGCGACTGCGAAGGACTTCCATTTGAGGGGCACTGGGAACGATCACTCGTGCGAGGCCGTCGGTCACCTCCAGATGAACACCATCCAGCCAAACCGACTGTTCTGCCTGTGGAATCTCCAACTTTAGCAGTTCGAGGAATTGAACCTCGTACGACTTGTCGGCGGCGGGAGAGACCATCAATATTCCTAACGACCCATCGGTATATTCTGGGGGATTATCTGGAGAGCGACATGGAGAGTACCGAATCAGAGACATGGGATGCAAGGACCTCTGGGACAGGTTTGCTTGTAGTCTGTGGCGACGTTCGATAACATGAACATTCTGTCATGTACAAAGTCGCTCTGTATCGTGAGAGCCGGCAGCCGTACGCGTCGCGTGTCCGATTTTAGTCTTGTGCTAAAGAATCGGCTGAGGCCCTACATGTTGGGGTTTCAGGATGGCTTCGCGCTCTGCCGTTCCTTCCAGATTGAGTGCGGAGAGGTGGCAGAGTGGTCGATTGCACCGGCTTGCTAAGCCGGCGTACCGTTCGCGGTACCGAGGGTTCGAATCCCTCCCTCTCCGCCAGTCCTTTTTCTCAGAGCAGTTCACGGCTCAATTGTCAGCGATTGTCTCCAGTTGTGCTGTGGGTACACGGTCGCATTCGGTGAAAAATCGAGGACCGGGTTTTTCGACTTTGCGAGCCCCTGTGCGGGGGGCATGAATTTCCCGTTGTCACCGGAGGGTCGATGTCTTCTTCGATACAAATTCTTGCTTACGACGATACGCCATTGGGAGTGTTGTGCTTGCGCAAGCGGGAGCTGCTCTCCCGGCCAGGCACTTTTGTCACTGAGATTACCCTTAATCACGAGTTTTTGATGTCGAGCTATCACACCGATTCCGAGAAAGCCCTGTCAAAAATCGGAGTAGAGATGCATGGCGGCGCTGACCTCGATGTGATGGTCGGCGGACTAGGGCTGGGCTACACGGCGAAGGCTGCGCTGGATACGGGCCAGGTTCAGTCGTTGGAGGTCGTCGAAATCTTGCCTCAGGTGATCAACTGGTTGCAAGATGGTCTCGTTCCCTTGTCGGAGGAGTTGAACAAAGACGACAGATTTGCAATGGGTGAGGGTGACGCTTATCGCCGATTGGCGAACCCTCCAGCCACCCGACACGATCTGATCCTCATCGATATCGATCATTCTCCGGATGATCGATTGGGTACGGTAGATGCGAGCTTCTACAGCGAGGCGGGCCTTCGGAGTGCTCACCAACACCTGCAAGAGGGCGGGGTTCTAGGGGTCTGGTCCTACGAAGAGAGCGACTCTCTAACAGCAGCGATGAATCAGGTTTTCGATGAGGTCCAAGTAGAACCAGTGCGACACGAGAATGAACTGATCGACCAGGTCCAGACCGATTGGCTCTACTTCGGAAAGCGTAGATCTATCAATTCGTGAGAGCTGCGGTCGGTAAAATATCGAGGCGCAAAAATTGGACTAAGACGGGTTTTGGCAGGCCCCGGTTTCATTTTCACAACAGCGGTGGCCGCAGCGCCGATTGCCCCAGTGAGCCACAATCAGAAAGCCGCTACCCATGACGGTGGCGATCCCAGCCGGCGGCCAGTGCAGACTCATCTCTCCTGAATTATCGGTGACCAGAGAGGGGCAGCAGTCGCAGGGTTCTTCTGCTTCCACAGACACAACATCGAGTGAATCCACATCGAGTGAATCAGCTGCGAGCTTATTGCTGTCAGCAGGAAGATAAGGCAGGGCGCTTCCCGCCAGGATGCAGGCAATCCCTATCAGGGCCGCAACGGAAACCCACTTCTGACGATGTTTTCGGTATCCATGGATCACCACGGTCAGCGCCATGGGGACTACCCAGATTGCCATGAGAGCGTGGGAAGCGGGGTGCGCCCAAATCTCTGCAAAGGCGGGGAGGGTCAGAAACAGTACCGGTGAAATCAGGCAATGGACAGCACAGGCGGATGAAGCCCAGCCGCCGATTTTGTCCCAGCGCTCTTCTGCGTCTGTAGAGTTTGTAGATTCAGTGGGGTTTATGTTATTCATTAGGCGGCTCGACAATCTGCACATCTTCCATAAAGCAAGATTTCGTGTTTCGTCATTTCAAATCCAGAGGGCAGTAGTTTTTCAAGGTTCCTCACGCAACCTTCGACGTCAAAAGCGCGGCTGCAATCTGAGCAGAGGAAGTGATGATGATGGTCTAAGTTCGCGAGTTCGTATCGAATCGACCCCGATTCAAGTTCCACAGAGATCAACTGACCCTCGTCCACACCCCGTTTCAGAGATCGGTAAACCGTGGCGATACCGATGCTTTGGCGGCCTTTTGTCGAGCTCAATCGCTCCCAAATTTCATTGGCCGACATCGGGCCTGAAGAAGCGGTCAGGGTTTGTAGGACCTGTTCGTGTTTTTTGCTCGATTTACTCATCTTGGTAACACTGTTCCTGTTCTGAAATTCATCAAAGTTCAAAAGTGGTTTACTAGACCACTCCGGTTTTTCTCTCTCGACTTTTTCTGATTCTAGAAAAAGCACCAGTGGCAACAAAAGCGGCGGCTGCAAGAACCAGAAGCTGGGAATAGGTGCCTTTCTCAGGAGCTTGTCCGTATCCCATCCAAGGCCCATGACTGAAGAGCGATTCAAAGCTCTCCTTGTCGACTGGTTTCATTTTCCATTGCGCTTGAATCAAGGCCTCTTGTCGCTCTTTGACAGAGTCGAGAATGACCTGACGATGCTGTCGATAGCTGACGGACTCTGTTCCGGAGAGCACGCAGAGAGCTCTTTGATAAACATAAGCTGGGTTGATCCAACCAAATCGTGCGACCGCTGCTTCGCGACTGACTTCGCTCTCAGAGAGATTTTGGCTGACCCCCTCGACTTCAGACATGAATGCCGCCTGGCGAACCAGTCGATCCATGTCAGACACGATCGCTCTCGCGGGAGTTTTAACGGGGGGAGAAAGTTGTGGGCGTGCTGCGTAAAAGGGCCCTTTGTAGTTTTCGATGTTTCCCAAGAGGATTTCGTATCGTTCCGCCCTGAGAACAGAAGTTGTTTCGCTCGCATAAAGGGTGGGCATTTGACTGCTGACGACCTGGCGCACCGCCGCTGGAACGATGACACAGAATCCGATCCACAATCCCACCATCCATAGGGCTGCCGTCGATGACCCGGTGCCTGCAGAAAGGACTGCGGCAAAGAGTAATCCCCACAAAAAGGTATACCCTAAAGAGATCCCACAATAAGAGAGCCACTGATCAAAAGTCGCCTCGATGGCACCGGTACGTACGCCGCCGATCAGGCATAGAATCAAAACTAAAGCGGCCACCATGAACACCGGCATCGACACGCGCAGTAGCCACCATATGCGCGGTGAAAGTGTCTGAGTGCGAACCATTCGCATCATCCCTAGGTCGCGCTCTAGGCTGCCAACATCAAACATCAGGACGAGCAACAACAACGGCATTAAGTAGGCGAGAACAAAGACGAGGTCAAAGTTTCCGGCCAAGAGTTTCTCTGCATTTCCTAGAGTCGATGGATCGCTGGTACGAAAAGGCTGTGGACCACGGGTGGCTGAAATCACAGCCCATGAACTACGGATATCGGAGAGGCCGATGGCGAGCGCTGCTAAAGGTTCTGGGACTATCGCTGCATGGGCAGCTGCGTAGCGGTCTGCCCAGCGTGGCTGGGTGATATTAATCCAGTCTCGGTCTTCTGGTCCGACGGCTCCATTTGCGAACCAGCCGAGCGCTTCGGTGCGT
>NZJA01000015.1 GCA_002691835.1 Planctomycetota bacterium | reverse complement strand
CCGGATTGTGGTGGAACTAACACTTGCGGTATCGAGATTTGTGGCGATGGACTCGACAACGACTCCGACGCATTGATCGACTGCTTCGATCCGGACTGCGCTGGTGACCCGACCTGCTTCGAAGGCGACGATTTGACTTGCTCCGATGGTCTCGACAACGATGCCGATGGACTCATCGATTGCCTCGATGCCGACTGTGTTGGAACCGGTCCTTGCCCGCAAGCGCCCAACGATGACTGCGTGAATGCAGAACTCGTCGGTGAAGGTACCTTCCCATGGGATAACACGATCTCAACACTGGATGGACCGATTGACTGTGACGCTAACATGACCAATGACGTTTGGTTCCTTTACACCGCAACGGTGGATGGCACAGCAGTCATTGAAACCTGCAACGGTGGCGGAACCAACGATGACACGGTTCTGATCGTCTACGATGCCGCCGCTGGTTGCCCAGTTGCGGGATCCCCTTGCCTGGTCTCAGCAGACGACACTTGTGCGAATGTTCCTGGTGGAGCCGCCTTCATGTCGAATGTTGAACTAGCGGTGATCGCTGGCGAAAGTTACTACGTTCAGGTGGGTGGCTGGAACGGCGCACTCGGAGACGGATCCCTGAACATCGCCACAAGCTGTGGAGCAACGGCCATTACGAACCTTAATACAGCCTACGATTGTGGTGCTGCGGCAACAGAGGTGACTTGGACTGATGGTGGATTCGATAGCTACGACGTCCTTCGCGACGGAGTGGTCCTTGCCGCCGGACTCGTTGCTGGTACCACTTCTTACACGGATGCCACTGCGCTTTCGAACGGAACCTACGAATACACCGTGACAGGAATCTGCCTCAATGGTGGTCAGGTCAGCGGATCAGCCTTCTCCAACGTGTCTTGTTCTTCTGGTGGCGAAACGGACCTCATCTTTGCTACTGAAGGTCTTGAAGATGCTGGTGACGTCGGCTTGGTGAATAGTTCGGCAGCCCTGGAGGCAGCCCTGACTGCTAACGGAGTCCAATTCTTGACTGTTCTCGATTACCCTGCTACCCAGTTGGGGAACGTCATCGGGACCTACCAGCGTGTTTGGGTCTGCTCTGGAACCTTCCCACTGGATGGTCCTCTGTCGACTGCCGACTCCGATGCCCTCGCTACCTGGATTGAAGCAGGCGTCAGCGTTTACTTCGAAGGTGGCGACATGTGGGGCTTCGCCCCCACCATTGGTGGATTCGAAGGCTATGACGGGGTGATCAGCGCTCTCGATGGTGACGATACCTTCCTTGCCATGAATGGACTCGATACTCTGATCGGAACCGATTGGACTGATCTGATCGGCGTTCCATACACTCAGGATGCCCCAGGAAATGACTGGACTGACCAGTTGACCGTTGGCCCTGAGCTTGGCGGACCGGATGTCGGAGCCCTCTGGCAAGAAGCTGGTGGTGCCTACATCACTGGAGCACTGAGCCTGAACCAGGACACCAATGGCGACCCCCTTGGAAACACGATCGTTCAGTCTTGGGAGTTTGGTGGATTTGGTGGAGATCAAATCGACCTCGTTGCCCGCATGCTCGTTTCACTGGGCGGCGGCGGCGGTGGACCGACCCTGCCAGAATTCATTCGTGGAGACTGTAACGCTGACGGTGGATTCAACATTGCTGACGCGATCTTCGTGCTCGCCGCCCTCTTCAGTGGTGGACCAGCAGGAACCTGTCTCGATGCTTGTGACGCCAATGACGATGGTGGTATCAACATTGCAGATGCTATCTACTCGCTCGCAGCACTGTTCAGTGGAGGACCACCCCCGACCCCAACCTCGTGTGGAGTCGACCCGACCGACACTGACCCACTCGACTGCGTCTCCTTCCCGCCCTGCCCCTAAGGCTTGGCTGGAAAACTGAAGCTGCCATGAACGGCAGTTTCCTGAAGAGCCCCTCTGCGATTGCAGAGGGGCTCTTTTTTTTTCGTCACATCACGGTGTCTCGACATTCGTAACTGTCTCAACTGCCAATCCTGTCACACATGACTCAACCGCCCAGCAACCCTCGCATGCCATCATCGGGGCCGCTAACTTAAGCCTATTCAATTATTCAAACGGAGCGGCCAATCAGCTTTCAAATCAATGAAAGCCTCGAATTATTTCAGTCTTGGTGGGAAGATCCCGATGTTGAAAAAGCCCGAAAACAAACACGAGGGAAATCAGCCCTCTTCCGCCATCCATCTCTGGATTCTATTCTTTAGTTTATTCTGCATTTCTGTCCCAGTTCTCAATACTCAGGCTCAAATCGTTCCCAGAGGCTTGCTCGAAGCCACCAACCGCAGCTCAGGCAACACTGGCCCGATGAATCCTTCGGATCTCATTGCCGGTCCCTTTCCTCTCTCCGGAAGCAGCGCTTATGGAATCTGCTTCATGCCTGATAACAACCCTTGGGCGCAACCCATCCTGGTCGTCGCCGAACTTTTCAGCTCCGAGAGTTGGGTGTATGACGCTCTGACTCTGGCCCCCATTGGCACGATTCTTAACCCACCTGCAGGGATTTCTGTCACCGGAGTCACCACAGATGGAACTTATCTCTATTGGGGAGTGATTAATCCACCCGGTCCGAATGAGATTTGGCGCACCAACCCGGATGGCACAAATCCCTCTCTCATCGGTACCGCGGATATTCAGGGTGGTGGTTTTGTTGGTGGGTTGAGCTGGAATGGATCCGATGGAATTTGGGCGGCCGACATCACTGCCGATCAATACGATTTGCTGTCGATCGTCGACGGGTCTTACTTGGGATCTTCCGTTTCCCACCCCGACGGCGGTGGACTCGGAAACGGATTAGCTTTTCGCGCTGACTGTAATCGACTGAGTATTCCCCATGGCTCTGACCTCGCAGGCCGGGTCACCACCCTGTCGTCAGTCTCGATACAAAGTTCAATTCCCCTCTCTCCCGTAGACCTCAGCAATCATGGTTTTTTCATCAATGGCATCGAAAGCTCAAGGCCAGCAGTGGCTCCGTCGGCCGATCCATTCGGCACCCAGAGCTATTGGGTCGTCGACAACTCGAGCAATACGATCTCCATCGTTGAGGGACATACCGGTTGCCCCAGTCTCATCTCTCCCATCTCCGGATTTGAATGTTCTGCATTCAGTGACGGCACCCTGCAAGCCACCTGGAACCCCAATACTTCCGCTACAGCAGTCGAGATTCGAGTAAACGGGATCCTGACCGATACCGTGACAGCCTCGTCAGGTAGCTGGGTCGGAGTGACGAACAACCTTCCCTCTGTGATCCTCATTCATGCCCAAGGGTTTGCAGGTGACAGCTGGACCCCTCCAGTTTCATGCCAACTCTTGGCCCCAGGTTGCGATCCTGCAGCGGTCGAGTGGTCGCATGCCATCGACCCTGAAGTATTTTCCCAGGGAACACCATTCTGTGGAGATGCCGCCGGCCATAGAGAACAATCCTATTGGAGACGCTGGTCACTCTGCTCGAGCCCATTTCAAATGAGCTCAGGAATGACTCTGGAATCCATCCGAATCGGTGTTGAAAATTCTTCCCCGGGAATCGGCTTCACTCAACAACCTTTGACACTTCGGATTTATCAGGATGTAGATGGGGATGAAATCGATGCCCCTGCCGACCTCATTTTGCTTCATGAGCAAACTTATTCAGTTCCACCGGTAGAGATGTCAGCATTTTGCCTAACCCTCGATTCACCTGTAGAGATCCCTTGTGGGCTCAATGTGGTAACCGAATTCCATCTCCCTGACGGAAGCCTGGATGGTCACCTATTGATTCTGGGGAGCAACAGTCTCGGAGAAACAGACCCGACTTGGTTTAGTGCTTCCTTCTGTGGATCCGCTACCCCGACAAATCTCACTGATTTGGGTTACCCAGATATCCATCTGGTTGCCACTCTCAGAGGTAATCCCATCGCTGCTTCTTTCCGCAGAGGCGACATCAACGCCGATAACTCAGTGAATCTGGCTGACGCAGTTTTTCTGTTGGAGTCTCTCTTTATTCCTGGATCAATGCCGATCAACTGTCTTGATGCCGCAGATTGCAACGATGACGAAGGAGTCAATCTGGCGGATGCGATATACCTCCTCTCCCATCTCTTCATCCCCGGATCTCCTCCACTTCCCGATCCTCAAGGCACTTGTTCCATAGATCCCACCGAAGCGAATCTGCTAAGTTGCGACTTTTCGGCAAATTGTCCCTAAACAGGTACCCTGTGCACTTGAGAGAAAAAGTCAGGTCCTTGATTCTCTCTTAAAGTCCGGTAAATTTGGGGTTAATGGGCAAAGTGTAAGTGTGCTTATGGAACGATCAGCTAGACATTCCAGCTAGACATTCCATGGAGACAACCATCACTGGAGACATCAAAATTGCTTGAGATGCAGATCCTTTCGGGGAACGTCGAAAGACATCTGCGTGAGACTTGTGTTTCTAAAATTTTCAGACATGAAATTTTCAGATCAATTCCCGTAAGGAATTTTTCCGGATTTCGCAACGGACTATACGAGCCTCCTCAAATTAGGAGGTTCAAAAACCAGGAAGGGTTTTCACCTATGAGATACCTACCATTTTTGGTGGCTTCGCTTGTTCTTCTCTCCAGTGGTGCCGTCAACGCACAGGGAGCTGATGAATGTGCGAATGCACAGCCGATCGTTTTGTCTGCACCGGGCACGGTGACAGTTCAGATCGACAATACCACAGCGACAACAGATCCGGCGATCCCTGCTGGTGGTGCAACCTGCCCAGGTACTGCCCTGGGAACCACGGAGTCTGACGTCTGGTTCAGCTGGACCGCTCCGAGCACTGGCCTGCTCGACCTGAGCACCTGTGTCAATGCCGGTCTGCTCGATACCGACATCATCCTGTACGACGCATCAGCCGGTTGTACCGGTCTCATCGAGATCGCTTGTAACGGTGACGGCGTGGATGCAACAGGCGCTGCTTGTGTGAACTTCGGTTCCAACCTCGTAGGTGCTGGTGTCTTTGGCGGAGTGACTTACTTCATTCGAGTCGGTGGCTGGGATGCCGCTTCCGTCGGCACCACGGATATGGATGTCACTTTTTCTCTGGGCACCATTGCCCCAGCGAACCTCGTCTGTGCCTACGATATTCCGACCGATACTGCGACCCTGACTTGGGAAAACCTCGATCAGTACGACACTCTGAATTACTACCTCAATGGCACCCTGACCGGTCAGTTCGATGGAACCGCCGGTGCTGCCACTGATATTCTGACAGGATTTCCACCGGGATTGACCACGGTCTGCCTCGAGGCAGAAATTGGCGGAGTCGTCAGTACTCAGGTTTGCTGTACTGTTTTCCTCCCCGAGCCCTGCCCAGCCACCGTTGTCGACACTATGTCTCCTTATGAGACCGTTGCGCCTCTGGTGGGCTGCGTCGCATGTCAGGCCGGTGGCCTTCACGCCGACAACTCTTACCTGAGATCCTTCGACCTTGTGAACGGATATGGCATCAGTGACGAGATCACCATCGAGTGTGTCACCACATCCGCTGAGTCGAACCCCGCTGCCGCTATTGGAACCCAGCCAATTCGCGTTCGCCTGATCATCGATGTCAACGGTGGTGGACCCCAGAACTTCAGCTACCTCGCCGGCACCAACGTCGGTCAGACTCCGGATCCCGGAAATACCTCGATGATTATGGTCTACGAGGAAGAGTTCCAGGTTCCGCAGTTGAACAATATTCCTGCATTCAACTTTATTCTGGGTACCGGCGTGATCGATCCTGATGGACTCGGAGCCTCCTCCAATACCCTTCAGTGCATGACGTCATATGGACCAAGTGCCGGCCTCGTTATCGAGATCTACAGTCCCGACGGCCAGGCTGACGGACACTCATGGTTCATGAACTCTGGTGCCGCTACGACCCAGATCGGCGATAGCTACATTGTTGCCAACGCCTGCGGCCTGACCGCGCCGAGCCCGCTCTCCGGAATCGGCTTCCCTGATAACCGCTACATCATGGACATCGGTTACTCCGTGGCTGTCGCAGGTAGCTGTGGATCTGCCGGTGGTATCTCCAACCTGCAGTGCGCCCAGAACCCCGGTGATACCACCTGGAACCTGACCTGGGATGATGCAGGCGGTGCTGCCTCGTGGATCGTCGAGATCGATGGCAACGTTGAAGCCACCCTGCCTTCCACAGATCTTTCCTTCTTGACCCTCGCCCAGCCAGAGTATCAGGACCTCGATGTTCTGATCACCTCCTGGACGGGTGCCGGTGGTACCGGATCTCTGATCAACTCTGCCGGTTGCACCCTGCAGACCGCTCCGGCCAACAACTGGCCTGCGGGCGCGTCGATCGCTTCGGTGGGTACCTTCACGCAAGAGATTGCGACCCCTTACACGACCACGACCGGAATTCCGCTCGACCTGGCCATCTGCGATCCGGGAACCGGACTTACGCAGATCAACAACGACATTTTCTTGCGCTACACCGCCACGGTGGACGGAGATCTGCTGGTCAGCACCTGCGGACCGAACAACACCATCGTGACCGGTGATACCATGCTCGCCGTTTACACCTACGACGCCGCTCTGCTGGATGATCCGACCCTGGTGGTCGCCTGCAGCGACGACGCCAATGTCGGTGCCAACCCGACCAACAACCCTGCATGCAACATCTTGGCTGCCGAAACGATTTTCAGCGCCACCAGTGGTCAGGAGTACCTGATCAGACTGGGCACCTTCAACGCTGCAGGTGTGGGTACCATGGAGTACACCATCAATGACTGCGTCCCGGCGACGAACATCACGGGTACCGCAGACTGCACCAACGGTGATGTCACCCTGAACTGGACCCCGAACCCGAATGCCTCCTCGCAGGAGATCCTTCGTGACGGTGTTTCTGTGGCGACACTGGGTGCTGGCGATACTACCTACGCAGACCTTGGCGTTGCAGACGGAACCTACGAATACGAGGTCGTCACCGACTGTGGTTCTGGCCCCTACTCGGCGGCCTTGACTGTTTCGGTGCTCACTTACGCCGGACAGACTGACCTCATCTTCGCTGTTGAGGGTCTGCTGAGCGCGGGAGACGTTGGACTTGTCGACAGTGGAGCGCTTCTATTGAGCGCATTGACCAATGCCGGCCGCGATGCGGCTCTCGTCCGCACCAGCTGGGTCGATTACCCCTGTGTCAGTGACGCAGGTGTTCAAAACGTTTGGGCATTGACCGGAACCGTTCCTGCCGACTACCGCATCACTGCTGCTGAAGGTGACGAGCTGGCCCTCTTGGGCGAAGCCGGAAAAGGCGTCTACTTTGAAGGTGGCGACCACTTCGGATTCGTTCATGCCGCTTCACTCTTCGACGCTCGTGATGGTGTCGATGACACGACTTACGACACCGGTGACGGAGATGACACTTTCACTGCCATGGACGGTTTTGATTCTGGAGCCGGGCTCGATATGAGCGCCAACCAGGATGTTTCGTACACTCAGGACCAGGCTGACAACGACTGGACTGACCAGTTGACCGTTGCCGGTGCAGATGCCGGAGTGGCTGCTGCTGGAGTCATCTGGGCTTCTGACGACGCCCTCGTCGACGCCACCGGTAACCCGCTTCCGCAGTACAACACCGGTATCGCCAGTGAGACGACCGCTGGTGGTAACACTGTGGTCCAATCCTGGGAGATCGGTGGTTACGGTGGAGACCAGTCTGCACTGTCTCTTGCCTACGCTGAGTTCCTGAGCGGTGGCGGCGGCGGAGGCCCCGTCTTCAAGCGTGGTGACACCAACCAGGACGGTGGTTTCAACATCGCTGACGAGGTCTTCCTGCTGGCAGCTCTCTTCTCAGGTGGAGCTCCTTGTGATTGCGCCGACAGCTGTGACCAGAATGACGACGGCGGAGTAAACATCGCTGACGCCATCTACGGACTCGCTGCTCTCTTCTCAGGCGGACCTGCACCGTCTGATCCGGGACCGTCAGTTTGTGGTGAGGATCCGACCGACGACGGTCTGACCTGTGACAGCTACAACGGCTGCTAATCGCAGATCGTTCAAGTGGCCTTCCTGTAGGCCTTTAGGATGGGTGGTGAGAGATTTCTCTCACCACCCATTTTTTTGAGGACCCGAAATCCGTCTCTTTCATGACATTGTCGGTTCAGGGAGAGTTGCGAGCATCGACTCAGACCTTTACGATGAGATGTGGGTGATTTTAATCGGGCAAAAATATCCTTCGAGGTACCCAGCGGGTCTTTCAGATTCAGTGGGTTTTGGGGATACCAAACCGGCTCACCCTGCCCTGCTGAGTATTTCACAGTGGCTGCGACTTTATGGATGGGCTTTAGTTTAATAAACAGGTGAAACCCACCTGTTTCAGGAGGTAATCGAAATGAACAGAACTGCCGCAGGAGTATTCCTGCTCCTTCTTTTCATGTTTTCCGGAACTTCACAAGCACAGGTAACGATCAATGAAATTCGAATTGATCAGCCATCTACCGATTCCGATGAGTACTTCGAGCTGTGGGGACCTGCAGCCCAAAGCCTCGATGCCTTGACCTACCTGGTCATCGGAGATGGATCTACTGCCAGCGGAACGATCGAAGCGGTCGTCAGTCTAGCGGGAAGCTCGATCGGCATATCCGGTATTTTCGTTGCCGCCGAAAGCTCCTTCACTCTCGGAACTGCAGATCTGACGACAGACCTCAGTTTCGAAAACAGTGACAACGTCCCTCATTTGTTGGTCGAGGGATTCTCAGGGGCCTCCGGGGATGATCTCGACATCGATGACGATGGAATTCTCGATGTCACTCCATGGACCGCTGTCATCGACTGCATCTCTATTCTCGAAAATCCAATCGACCCTGTGACCGGTCAAACAACCGGCGGTGAGCTGGTTTATTGCTCCACCACCGTGGGCCCTGATGGAACTTTTGTTCCGGGTCACGTCGTTCGTTGCCCCGATGGGAATGGCGATTGGGAGATTCAATCTTTTTCTGACTTTTTGACAGATACTCCCGGACAACCGAATGTCTGTCCTGAAAATTGTGGAAACGGATTAGACGACGATGGTGACGGTCTCGTTGACTGCCTCGATGATGAATGCGCCGGGGACCCATTGTGTGCGACTCCCCCAGTGAACGATAACTGTTCGGATGCCGCCCCCCTTGTCGAAGGCAGCTTCACAATGACCACTTTGGGGGCCACCACCGATGGACCGACCACCTGTGGTGGAAGCAACCTGAATGACGTCTGGTTTCTTTACACGGCTTCCTGTAGTGGGATCGTGACTCTTTCCACCTGTGGAACTGCGAATTTTAATCCGCAAATGGCGATCTACCCTGGATCCTCCGCATGTCCTCCAGATGCGGCTTCTGAGCTCGCTTGTGATTCTGGAAGCTGCACCGGTTCCGGAGAGCCTGAGATCTTCCTCGATGCGATTGCAGGCGAAACTTACCTCGTTCAAATCGGTGGCTTCAACGGTGAACGGGGAGATCTGACCCTGACCATCAGTTGCCCGCCAGCAGACTGTCACCAAGCACCAAATCCCAACCTGAGCTTTTCCGGATTCATCGGACTCAATGGTTCCAGTGCTCCTGGTGCACCGATCGCCTACGTCGGCGACCCAGCCGCCAACTTCACTTTTGACACGATCAATCTTGCAGGAACTGGCACCATTGAAGACCTCGATGTGGGTGTCAACATTACCCATGGCTTCATCGGTAATCTCGATATCGATCTGATTGCGCCCAGT
The DNA here is from genome assembly GCA_002691835.1 of Planctomycetota bacterium. Next base: position 8,214 of record NZJA01000015.1, on the reverse strand, counting down.
AACACCCAGGTTCGCCTTTATCAGAATGAATCCAACTCTGACGACAATATGTCTTTGATCTTCGATGACGAAGGAGTCCCCTACGGAAGTGCAACGACCTTTAGCGGTGTCAGAATGCAGCCCTATGCTCTTTCCCAAGGAACAGGGTCCCTCGCAGACTTTGATGGCGAACCTGCTGCAGGAAGCTGGACCATTTTCATTGCCGACATCTTCGCGAACACTGGAGGAGGTACTCTGGATGACTGGAGTGTTCAAATCTCTCAACCAGAATCGATCAGCGGAATTGAAAATTACACGATTGCCATCGATCCCACTTCGTTGATCGGAATCAACGATCTGGACGTCGATATGAATCTGACTGCACCGGATCTTACCGGTATCGAAATCGATCTGCTTTCACCGGCAGGAACCAGTATTCGCCTGCATGACAATGCCGCAGGAACCGATCTGATCGGCCGATTCGACGATGCGACCGGAACCAATGACGGATTTGGATCACTGATCCCTTCCGGTCCCGGGACCCTGGCTGATTTTGATGGCGAAACGATAGGTGGAGACTGGACCCTGACCGTGTCCAATACTGCAGCTGCGGCAACTCTCTCTGGCTGGTCCTTGGAGGTCTGCCCTGCTGACTGCAACGCTCCGACAGACTTAACGACCACCAGCTCCTGTAGCCTCGATACCGTCGATCTCACCTGGATCAACAACAGCGTTTACACAGGGATCACTATTGAGCGAGATGGCGCAGTGGTCGCAACCCTTGCCGGGGATGCCACCACCTATTCGGATGCTTCCCCTCCAGAGGGATTCCTCAACTACACCGTGCGCGGCAACTGCACTTCTGGTGCTGGTGAGATTTCAGGGTTTACCGACCACTACAGCTACGACGGAGAAGACACCATCGTTGTTGCCATGGAAGGACTGTTCGATAATGGCGATACCGGTGCCAACGATACCGGTGCAGCGATCCAACAAAGCCTTGTCGCCGCCGGATCCAACTCCAAGTTGATCCGTATGCAAATTGATGAATTCGCATGCCTCAGTTCGCCTCAGGTATCACAGGTCTGGATTGTCTGCGGTACCTATCCAACCAATGTTTTGCTCAATAGTGACGAAGCCAACTTGATTGCTTCTCTCGCAGAAGCGGGAGTCGCCATCTACTTCGAGAGCACTGACCACTGGAGCTTCAACCACCCGGTCTCTGCTTTCGATGACCGTGACGGTGTTTCTGAACCCTACGCCCAAGACGACACGGACTCACTCGTGTCCCTCGATGGTCAAGACAGCGGTGTCGGCCTTGACATGTCCGCCAATCAGAATGTTTCATACAACCAGGACAATCAGTCGACGACCGGAAACGCGAATGACTTCAATGACATTCTGATTCCGGCAACGGCCGAACTTGCTGGAGGAGATGCCGGGCTCGTCTGGAATTTCGATGATGCCATCGGCCTCAATTTCGGTGTGACTACCGCGTACGTGCCGACCACAGGTGGCCGAGTCATCTGTTCGACCTTCGAACTGGGCGGATACGGTGGAGATCGTGATGCCGTGGTTGCCGCCTACAGGGATTTCCTTTCTGGTGGCGGGGTCACTCCCGGAGGCGGTTTCCAGAGGGGTGACTGCAACTCGGATGGAGCCTTCAATATCGCCGACGCCGTCTTCCTTCTCGGCAACCTCTTCTCCGGAGGCCCCAGTGGATCTTGCCTCGACTCCTGTGACTCCAATGACGACGGGGGCATCAACATCGCGGATGCCATCGCCTCTCTCGGAAGTCTCTTCAGTGGTTCAGGCCCACTTCCTGACCCCTTCGGTGTCTGTGGGAATGACCCGACCGACGATACTCTGGACTGTGCTGCCTATGACCCCTGTCCCTGATTCTCTTTGATATCAAGGATGCTAGAGGCCCTGGAGTGAAGACTCCCGGGCCTCTTTTTTTGCGATCTTGATGAGCATCCAATTCTTTGGAGACCCCGATGATCGTTGGCCCTGCGACACCAATATCCGCTATCATGCGACGCTGGAGGTCCAGAGTGGAGAATCGATGATCCCTGAGAGTGCAAATCCTCCGAGCAAAGGCAATCCTGAGATCCGCAGAGTCGGACCGATCAGTTTGTACATACTGATTTCAAGGATCCTGGGTCTCTTCAGGGATATTCTGCTCACCTCGTTGCTCGGATCCACCGCGACCGCTGATGCTCTCAGAGCGGCCCTGCGTATCCCAGTAATGCTCAGAGACATGTTCTCGGAGGGGGCACTCTCAGCTTCCTTTTCACCCGCTTATCGTCAACAGCAGCAAGCCGATGATGATCAGGCCCCCCACCGATTTGCACGGGCGGCATTAAGCTCCATCATGTCCCTGACACTAGTGCTTTTGGCTCTGCTCACTTGGCAGGCCGACAAGGTCATCGATGGTATTTTCCCTGGACTGACAAAATCATCGGAAGCGATTTCCGGATTACGGGCCCTCCTTCCCTATCTCGCCCTGATTCCCTTTATGGCAGTCTTCAGAGGGATTCTCCATTGCCACCGCAGGGATACTCAGGCTCTGAAGCCTCAGATCTTCCAGAATCTGTCTCTCCTCGCCTGCGGCAGTCTCTTGCTAGTCATTGCCCCCGATGATCACGCGCGTGCTCAGGGCTGGATCTGGGCGTTCCTGGGAGGCGCGGTTCTGGGGCTATTGATCATGCTTCGTGATGTCTCTCGAGCAGGACCGATTCCCTGGCCCACCTTCCACTGGCGAGTTCCGGGACATGGTCGATTTCTTCTCGACTTCGGAGCACTGCTCATCAGCCAGATCCTGATTCAATCTTATTCTCTGCTCGCTTTCCATTTGGCTTCAGGTCTTGAAACCGGAAGCTTGACCTGCCTGGAGACGGCTTTCCGATTCCATTTTTTCCCGATTGCCCTGATTGGAGTCAGCAGTGGAATCGTTGCTGGCGATGAATCTGCGGACCTGATCAGCAGAAACCAGAAAGGTCAGCTGTCGCGAATGTTTGCACGCAATCAACGCCTGACAGCTTTCATTGGATTCCTTGCGGGAGCCGGCCTTCTGGCAACGGCCGGCCCAATCATCGATCTCCTTTTTGTCCGGGGAAGGTTCACAGATATCGACGGACAGCAAACCGCAGGAATTTTGGCCTGGTATTGCCTAGCAGTTCCTTTTGCGGCTCTGAACGTTGGACTACAGAGAACTGCAATCACCCTCGGTCAACGAAAAGCGGTCTTGTTCATCACTCTCCTCGGACTTGGAGTCCAAGCACTGATATTGCTCGGTGGAGCACTGGAGGTTACCACCGACCTGATCGCCCAGTCTTACCTGATCTCATCGATTCTCAGCTGGCTCTTACTTCAAGGGCTTCTTCGCAAAACGATCTCTTTACCTCGACTTCGAATGGCACAGGGCGTGAAGCTGATTTTCCTCAGCATTCTGGTTCACCAAGGAGCTCATCACTTCCTCACAGGAGTCATGGAAATCACCCCTGCTTTCCCAGCCAAAAAGGTCATTCTTCTTGCCGGAGCGATTGTGCTGGGAGTGTCGCTGGCGACCTTTATAGGCAGAAAGCTAAAGATGACAGAAGTCGATGATATGTGGGAGATTGTTGGGGCCACCGTGGGCAGGGTTCGTCGAAGAGATCATCGCTGATCTCCTCCCGGTCACTCATTCCCGAACTTCAGGGATCTGATCTGCCGGCAGTGCCCTCTTCAGCAGAAGCTCTTCCCGTGACGGGAGATCTGCCAATACCTTGGCAATCCGTTCCCCGGCATGCCCATCTCCATAGGCATGGGTCATTCCACTCAGAGAAGCCCGAAAATCTGCGTCACAGACCTTGGCTATTCCTTTGAGAATCTCTTCGCGCTGTGCAGGAACATCGACAATGCATTGGCTTCTTTCGCGACCTTGTTGTCTTCGACCGATGTTCAGGCAAGGCAACTCAAGCGCAGGTGCCTCCATGATGCCACTCGACGAGTTCCCGATGATCGCCTGAGCACATTTCAGTAAACCCCAGTAGAGGCGATGCGATAGATTGACATGCATCGAAGCCTGAGGCTTCCGATCACAATATTCTCTCGCCCTGTCGCGAATACTCCTGCTCCCGGCATCTGCATTCGGAAAGCAAAAGATCAAGGGCTCGTCGACCTCTTCTAAAGCATCGAAAAACGGCTGGGTCTCCAAAGCGACTTCGCCATCCAGGGTCGTCGGATGCCATGCCACGACCAGCGGAGAGACTTCGCTATCGAGTTGAAGAGTGGTCCGAACCTCAGAGTCAGCCGCAGCTTCCCCTGCCACCCAATGATCGATACTGGGAGCCCCCACCTGATGAATTCGCCAAGACTCTTCACCAGCGGCGAGCAGCCTCTTGCGAGCAGTCGCTGTCGGAACAAAGTGAATATGAGCCATCGCGGTTAATGCCTGCCGGACCGCATGATCAATCGCTCCTTCTGATACCTCGCCTCCTTCAATATGAGCGACAGGTATTCGATGGGCGAGTGCGACAGAAGCAGGAGCCAGCATTTCATACCTATCTGCGATTAGCAGAAGAATATCAGGGCGTTCTCGAGCAAACAGATCTGAAAGGGACAATGTCGCTAACCCAATAGTTTTAGCCATTCCCTGATCAGTATCACTACTGAGAAGACATTCCACCTTGTGTTGGACTTCAAACCCGTCAGACACAATTTCATCGATGGTATAACCAAACTCCGGCGACAGATGCGACCCGATGGCTGTCAGAGAGACTTCCAATTCGGGCACCCTAAGCAAGTGCTTCAGGGGTGAGGAAAGATGTCCCCAGTCGGCTCGACTCGTCGTGAGTGTCATTAACTTCTTCAATCGAATCACTCTTCTGCTTCCAGATCGAGCCAGGTTGCCCAAGTACCCGGTTCAAGCCGACTGCTCACAATCCATGTGCGGATCCATTCTTTCGGCGATATTCCCACCGCTTGCCCATGCTCCAACACTGTACTTTTCTCTAAACAATAGTGAGCAACGGTGTAACTCCATGCACGGATCTGCTGGGCGCTACTCGTCGAGCCAATCACTTCAAATTCCCGCTGTCCCAATGCAGACATTCCACGGGTGACCAGACCCCTTGAACCATCCTTTGCCTCCCATAACCGGAAATCGATCCAAATTCGCAGAGGTAAATTCGTCGGTGTCATCGCCGAACAGGATTCTTCAAATGCAGTCCAAGAGTGAATCGAAGTAGAGCCATCCCAGTAAACGGCGAGAGCCGAACAGCTCGCCCCAAGAAGAAGAGAGATCCGTGTGAGCAGGAGAGCATCCTGCACCGAATAGCGAACTACCTCAGCATCCAAAGCGGGAGCATCCGGAGCCTCAGGGAAGATCTCGATGACTCCCGATTGTGAACCGATTGACTGAGAATCCTGCTCTTCGGTAGATTTCGTGTTATCCGGCACTGGTAATCTGGGATCGGCGACAACGACCACCAAATGAGCTTCATGTCCTCCCAGAACCGCTGGAGCTTCATCCCAGTACCATGCTGCAGAAAGCGGTCCTGCCAAAATATGATCTGGAATCGGCTCGTCGCATAAAGTGACCTTGATCATCACCCCTGCGATTTCTGCAACCACCGTTTTTCCCTCATCGGCAAGACGGACAATCGTCTCCTCACCCAACAGGTCTCTAAGCTGGTCGCCCATTTCGGTAAGCGGAATCTCGGGCAGATTGTCGAGCGGTATCAGTGAAATCATGGGCGCCTGTCATTGGTGTCGAGTTGAACCCGGTCGAAAAGCCGGCCCTCAATGTCATAAGCAGAGATTTCCATCTGACCACCATTGACATTCACCATGAGAAAATGGTGATCGACACGTTTGTTGTTACTGAACCAAGTTCTTTGGGGGGCAAAGCCTTCCAAATGGCCGCCACCGCCTCCAGCGGTAATGTATACAACACCATCACCTGGACCAACCGTCTTGCCATTCCGAATTGGCCAGGTTCTCTCGTAGACATGGATATGGCCGTTAAAAACCACATCCACCCCATATTTTTCATACAGTGGAACCAAATGGTTCTGGATTTGACGAACTCCCTGAGTCGAAGTTCCTTTCCAGGTATCGCCATAATCATTTTCGTCCGAAGTCCATGCTGGATGATGGTGATAAACGACCTTCCACCGGGATCGACTCTTTTTTAATTCTCTTTCAAGCCACTTCACCTGCTCCGTGTCAGGCTCAACCGACTTGTTTGTATCGAGAACGAAAAAGTGAGTATTCCCCCACGTGAAATCGTAATAGTACTCCGGTTCCGGAAGAGTGAAGTAGTCGTAATAAAGTTGCGCATTTTGCTCATGATTCCCAAGGGTTGGAAAAATCGGTACACGTTCTAAAATCCCAGCCGCCCCAGCAAAAAACTCATGAACCCACTCTCGCTTGTTTGAACCCGTTCCTACCAAATCTCCGCAATGGACTACAAAGTTCGGACGATGCCCCCACGCAAGATCGGTCACAGCTTTTGTCACTTGAGGATTATTTTGAGTATCTCCAACGACCAGGAATCCGAAGGCCTGATCTGTAGCCATCGGTGTTTGAAAGGTCAGTACAGACGATTGAAGGGATTCCGAATCGCTCTCGTTTCGAATGGCTCGTACCCGATAAAAGTATGGGGTCCCCTCTTCCAGCCCCAACAAACGTACATGGTGAAGTCTTCCAATCGATGTGGAGCGGACTGTTTGACCTAATTCCGAATCACGACCCAAATCAATCTCCACCCGGCAATCCATAGAAGTTTCACAAGATACGGTGATGGCATCCTTCTGTGCCCATTGCAGCCATGGAGAAACCGTAAACTTGAGTGGTGGACGCGGAGGTGGAGCCGCTGTTACTGCAGGGCGATCACGATAAAGAGAGGCAATCTGATCTGAACTCAATGCTGTTTTCCATAAACGGAAATCCTGCATTGCTCCAACGTGAGGATGGAACTCATTGTCATCCTTATACGCACCCAAGACAAATGGCGCACTCTCTGGATATAATATTTTCCCAGACTGATCACTCGATCGTGCGACCTGTTTCCCATTCAGATACAAAACCATTTGCTGACCATCATAAGTTCCTGCAACGTGATACCACTCACCAGAAGACATTTGCTCTCCGCCAGATAAGTAGGTCAACAATCCATCTCCGTCATCGCTCCCTTCAGAAGCGATCGCCAGGCAAACCTGTCCTTTCCTTGAACCCAGAAGCCAACCCTTTTCGAAATCAGCGTTGTCTTGCAAAAATCCAAGAACCCCTCCCCATTCAAGAACTTCATCTTGCGAAATCCAACCGGAGACGGTCAGTTCCATTTCCGGGAGAACTTCTGATAACTCTTCAAAGGAATCCCCCATGTAGAGCATTCCACTGCCACCCTCTGAAAGAAGAGAGGAGCCTTGGTCATTTTTTGTCAATGAAAGGTCTCCGCTGAGAACTCCTTTGATTCGGCCCTCTTTTGAGACGAATGCACCATGATCACCGAGATAGGAACTTCGAAAGTCCCAGCGCAAGAATGAGGATTCCACAGCAACTGATTGAGCCTGAATCATCGATTCAGGAAAAACGCACTGTATTGACAGGATGACCAGCACCCATTTCATAAATGAAGACTCAATACAGCCTGATATTGTCAATCTAAGGTTGTTTGCGAAGACCATGAGGACCTCTCAATCTCATTTTGAAACTATGCCATGGATCTGGGGTTATATTGGAATACGAAAGAGGCAAATGCCATGTTGAATCTGATGCCGCTCTTCTTCTTAATTTGTCTTGCAGAATCACCGACAAATAATGAAACAGCGACCCCCAGCAAAGAAACAACGACCCCGATCGATGAAAAAGCGACCCCAGAACTCAAATCCAGTCACCCAGAGGGAATCGCATGGATCGGGACATGGAAAAATGCCTCCGCAGAAGCATTAAGAACAGGCAAGCCGATATTGCTTCTCTCTGCAGCACCACAATGTCGAGGGATTCCAGGGATCTGGTGACCGGGTAAACAAGAAATGGATCAGAGGATCTGGTCCGATCAAGAGGTCATCAAGCTCTCCAGAAAGTTTGTCTGCGCCAGACTCTCCACTTATGAGGATCACGCAGAAGGTGAACTTCTCAAAAAACTATTCCGGGGAAGATCTGGTGAATTAGAAAATACAGTATTTGTCATCTTGGCTCCGGATGGAAAAACGAGACTCAGTAAGTCAGGGCGTTCTCCACAAATGG
>NZJA01000014.1 GCA_002691835.1 Planctomycetota bacterium | reverse complement strand
GTTCAATGAGCCGGACTTCAAGCCCTTCTCCTTCAACCGTCCCGGCTGGATGGAAAAGTCATTCGCCTATGTGATCATGAAGGCCAAGGACGCCTCGGTAGACCTGATTCCAGAGGTTCGTATCGACCTTGACTTCGAAGACGGAACCAATGGCTCTGTAAGGATTCCGGTGGTTTCGCCAGTCATTCCCATCGTTGCTTCCACAAACAGCACTCCGCGACCCAACCATGGAACCGGCAAGGTTGAACTCACCCTCGATGATCGCGAACTGGATAGCGGGACTCTAGGCATGGAGATTCTTGCAGATGGTTTGGGAGTTCTTCCACCTCTCGATCAACTGGTACCTGGTTGGAAAGAAGCTTTTGCAGATTCCGGATTTCAAATCGCTGAAGTTGATGGACTTCTCGATAACGGGCTCAATGTTACAGAAATGCATGATGACCTTGTCAACTCATCACCACTTGCAAGCCCCATCGTTGCAAAAACAGAGCGCTCGTGGACTCTTCGATTCGCAAGGGATTCTTCAACTCCTGTATCCAAAAATTTCAACTTTCCAATCGTTGCCGATGGAAGTGAACGGATATGCAAGCAATACACCGATTTTGACATCGTAACTCTGGATAAGCCGATCGCCGAACTGTCACTCGTCGATTCCAATCCTTCAAAACTTTGGCAAATTATCATCGGCTTGGCTGCTCTGTTTTTGGTAGTCAAACTATTTAGATCTCCCGCTGAAAAAACCATCGCAGTTGATCACTGGAAAATTCCGGAAACTCTCAGCAGCCTGAGCCTGCTGCAATACTTGCAGAGGATTGATCAGGAGAATGTCCTTCAAGGCAGCGAGCTCGCTGATTCGCTGCGTAAAGATATTGAATCTGTTGAAATCGAGTATTTCTCAGCTGAAAGCGCCTCGACCTCGCAGCCCCTCGACCTGCATCAGATCGCTCAGCGCTGGCGAAATGAGATCAAAAGCGACAGATCCTGATTTTATTTTTAATGAAAGAAACGATTCTGTCCTCAAATGAACGAGACTAACCTGTCATTAATGACAATCGCGAATTTCATTACTGAAGTTAATCCATGAACAATTTAACCTGCGCTTCTACAAAATCTCCTTTTCAGACTTTGCAGGTAGGTACCCTCCCTCCTCAGACTTGCTTGTTCGGCCGTTTTATTCAGCTAATAGGGTACGAAACTGCCATATAATCGTTTTTATAATGGCCTCCAAATATCGGACAGTTCCGATTGACCCAATACAAATAAGAATTGTTAGTCATGGGCCAATTCAGTTTGTATTCTTAGGTCTGTTGTGAACAAGGTGTGAACAATTCATCAGATGCGATATCCGCTGCTATGAAGTGACTGCTGTATCAACGTGATACGGAATATCAGTCTCTCGATGCAGCAAACTGTCATCGTTCACTCATTTGTTGGTGCGTGTTTATCCCTGGTTTTCAGGATTGTTCAAATCGAACGTGCCCTGAATGAAATGCGAGAGGAATTATTTCTATGAGTCTTTTTGTCCGTCTATCGGCAGTTTTCCTTGCCGTTATCATCGCCGCTCCTGCTGTGGCTCAAACTGCGAAAATCAAGCACCCCGGTGCTGATGGTGTCTGGGGAACCGCCGATGACACCGAGCGATTGGTTCAGCGCGACCCAAATCTCCGATTCTTCAACACCGAAGGTCCAACATGGGACATGGATCCCGTAGCTTTCACTTGCTCCGCAGTGGGTAAAGTCGTCACGATTCCACTGGAGATTGATGGCGCACCATATCACTTCGAGGCTACCGAGCAGGTCGAGCTGGGCCTAAATGGAGAACTCCTCCATGGACCGATCGTCACCAGCCAGTTTGATCGCATGGATGACATCAACGCCATGCCTGGATCTGCATACCTCAATCTTGATGGTCAACAACTCGCACTGATCTCTGGTGTTACCGCCGGTATCGGTGGACCTCTTCGTTCTGGAGCAACTCGTTCGCTTTTCTCTACTCAGGAGGCTTTACTGCCAACTGGTTTTGATGGTGTAGATAGCCGCTCTGCGCGCGACGTTGCCAATACTCTTGACAAGATTGCACTTAACCACTTCACCCTTGTTGAGAAAGCTCTTGCTCTTCCGGGCGTTGCAGATGTCCTGCCAGCGGATTTCCGTGCCCGTAACGGACTTATCCTCAATGACGACGGAACCACTACGTACGTCTACCCGATGCAGAGTGGTGGAACCTACAAAAGTGCAGGTCACGTCTACACCGATCCAATCGATGGTGGAGAGTACCTCATTCCTGATACCGTCAACGTGTTCGAGCTTTCCGAGAACACTGCCGCAGGAGAGGTTACTTTTGTTTCCTTCGGAACTCCTTCCTCTTTGGACAACGATGGAAACATCGTCACCGGAACGCCTGACTGCTTCGTAGTCGACGGCCTCCTGTGTATGTTCAATCAGGATCCCCGTTTCCCAGCAGAGGTATTCGGTGCTTTCGAGCAAGCCATTCCTCGTGAAATGTTCTTGACCAACATGAATGGCCGCGGAATCGACATGGTGGGATACATGGTGGGTGACCACATCATGTACGCCATGGAAGTGTTCACCGACCTCGTCAATCTCGACGGCGAAGTCGAGGTTTCAGTCGAGCGCTGGCGCTACAATAACAACGGTAACGAGATTCGTTTCCGTGGTGGTGTTGATGAGCCCGACGGAGTGACCCTCGTCGCCATGATTCACCTTGACTCCGGAGCTACCCTTGAGTTCAACATTCCGTTAGCAGCAGCTACGGACGAAAACGGAGGACCAGCTCCGGGAGCTCAGTTTGGTGCACGCCTCGAGTTCGACCTTATTCCAACTGCTAACGTGATCAACGTTACAGCCATTACGCTTGAAGCTCGCCACCCAACCGAAGGTGTTGTTTTCTCAGAGATGTTCGATCGCTGTGAAAATGATCCTGACAGCTGCTTGCCAGACGGCGAATAAAGGAATGTTTCTACCGGGAACCTTTTTCCGATAGACCACAAAATGGGCCCTGGTGATTATTTCACCAGGGCCCATTTCTTTTTCTGGTGTCGTCGATCAGAACACCCCATGCTGACAAAATGCAAGGTCCGACAAAAGTCCACGATTATCATCTCGTCAGCGGATACTACGATGCTCTGGCAGCAGTCTGGTCATTCGATCAAATCTCATATTCCCGAGAATTTGCCATTCGTCGACTTAAATCTCACGCGCGTGTACTTATTCTTGGACCCGGAACATGTCGAGGCTTTGAAGATCTATGGAGCGGGTCATGCCATGTAACTCTAGTCGACTCTTCTCCAGATATGTTGTCACATTCAGCTGAGATCTTCAGACAACTTCCCCCGGAAAAGTTGAGCATTCAGCAAATAGACGTTCATTCTTATTACCCCAAGAACTCTTTTCAGAGCATATGGCTACCCTATTTTCTCAATGTATTTAGTCCCGAGGAAGTGATTCAAATTTTGAAAGCTCTGAGGCCATCTTTAGAGAAAGATGGCGAAATCTATATCAGTGATTTTATGGAACCCGATCACCGTTGGTATATTCGGATTATACAAGAACTATGGCACGGATTGCCGATGGCATTTTTTCATCTTGTGACGGGGAACTCATGGCACCCAATACATCCCCTGCCAGATTTAATTAGACGTGCCGGTTACGAAATTACGGAAGTCTACCCAGCGAAATTTGGGCCAAATAGCCATCGATGGATCGGAACTTACGTTTGCAAAGCCGCTGTGAAATCCTCCTAATAAATTCGATTCCTTATCGCTGGACTTCTGCCGTGGCTGTATTGGGAGTTGGTGGGATGATCCGATTCGGATATCCCTTTCCTGAACATCAACTTCTTCCATTTGAAACAGCAACTCTGATTCTATTTAGTTTCACAATCCTCATTTATCAATATGACTCGATTGCGTTAACTGGAAACCCTTTGAAGGATTTACCAAACGCATGGAAAAATAAGCGAATACTTTTTTTCAGCTTCTTCACGGCATTAGCCTGCTGCGCACTTTCTATCGTAGCTTTACCTCCACATCTTCATCAGGAAATGATTGTGGGTCTATTTTTAGTCACACTATATTTTCTCCCCTTGAAATGGATTCGCTTCTTTCTTGATCAAGTTCATTTGATTCGATGGGCTTTCCTCACGGCACTCATCGGAGGAGCCGGCGTTATTATTGCAGGAACAACTGAATCATTACCCAATGCGCTGCCATTGGTTGCGCCCCTAATTATTGGCAACCTAATGGTCTGTGATTTCAGAGATTCTCAAGTAGATCGTATCGATCCGAAAAGAAATGAACTCTCAACAGCAATACACGTTCTTCAGAAACAGTTACTGTTTCTTTTTACTCTGACGATAGGGATTGTCATTCTGATTTACCAATGGCACGAGATCTCTCCAGAATATTGGATTCTTGGACACTTGATGGGGTTTGCAATGCTTTGGTTTGCCTGTCATCAAAGAGCTCAGCCCTGGAAAGTGACTCTATTGGCGGATACTGCTTTGTTTGTGCCGTGCCCGGTACTGCTATTGACCTGATTCAGATTTAATCTGAAAAAGTGGTCCAATAAAGGTCGCCAGCTTTTTCAGCGGCCACCGTCTCAATTCCCCAACCGCCTTCAACAATCACTCTGACATGTTCTGTCATCGGCGCACCTGGACACTCTATCCAAGTTTCCACTGAGGGTTCTCCCTCTGGATTCGGACTGCTGAATATTTCAGTCCAGTTTCCGTGACGATCCATCACTTCGACAAATATTGGATGCCCCGATTTTTCGCCTTGAATAATCGCCAAGGCCTCAGGAATTACAGGGGCTGTAAATGAAAACACTTGTTCGTGAAGCACTGGTTCGTCGTCTAGCTCTATTTCGTCTTCAGACGAGGAATCCCACTGGTCGGACATTGGAATATCGTCAATGAAAGTCAAAGAGTTTAAAGCGCCTGAAGGCTCCCTCTCCTTGTTCAAGCCTGAGTTTTGCTCTCGGAATTCCTCAATTTCGCTGCGGAAACCCTCCAGCATTGCCATCACTTGAGGCTCAGGGGAACTGACACGAACACGGTTCAGTTCTCCCTCCAGACGCTCAATGCGCTCGAGGAGATCCTTGAGAACAGGCTCTTCTGTGGCTGCAGAGGCTTTCTCCGCCAGAATCACAGGCAGATTCACTGTGGAACCCGAATCCCCCATGGCGGTTTCTGGCATACCGAACAAAGCCATGGCGAATCCCGTGATTAAGCCTGTCAGAACGAGCGCGGGAAACACTGGATTTTTGGACAACATAGACATCGTTGAATCCTCCATTGAAGGATACGATGTCCTCAGAATTTTGCCCATGGGGCCGATTTGTGGATCCGTAACTGAGCATCAGGAAAGCTGACAAGTGTTGAGTAACTCAATCATCATAGAAGCTGACATAAAATTTGATCGGCTACAAACTGCGCAGATCTACTTCGCACCCGATGGGTCCCCGGAGGAAGAACGCGAATCCTCTGTCGCACTCGAAGAAAATCTGGACCACCTTTGGAAAGTCATTGTCTGGAATGACCCCGTCAACCTCATGAGCTATGTGGTTTATGTCTTACAAAAGATTTTTGGTCATTCAAAAAACGTAGCAACAAGACATATGCTAGAGGTTCATAATGATGGGAAATCTATCGTCTGCATCACCGAGCAGGAAAAAGGCGAAAGATTTGTTTCTCAACTGCATGCATATGGGCTCCAAGCAACATTGGAACAAGATGGCTGATAAAAATCGTTCAGGGTTAACCCCTCAAATAAAAACATACTCAATTCGGTCAGTCATCCTGACCCTGATGATCAGTGAAATATTTGTAGCCATTTTGGTGACAGGATTTCTCTGGTACTCCAATGGCAACTCTGCCGTGAAAACTCTTTCAAAAAATCTGAGTTCTGAAATCGGACTTAGAATTGAAGAGCGAATTCTCGCAGTCCTGGATACCGCCATGCTGCACGCTTCTCATCAAAAGCAGATTTTCTCGACTGAGCTCATCGTTCTCGGTTCTGAAAACCAGCGATCTCAGACCTTGGCTTACCAAAAAGAGGTTTTGGACCTGAACCCTCAGATCACGACTCTGTTTACGTGCACTCCGACAGGAGAATTGCATGGCCTGCAACGAGAAGAAAATGGCGGCTACGCCACTCTTAGGAGTCTTGCAGGAAAACCAGGACTAATGGAAATCACCTCAACGGGTGAAGAAATTTACAGCGACTCTTTTGATGCGACTAAAAGACCATGGTTTCGTGAAGCCATATCGAAGCGCCAATCTGGCTGGACCCCCGTCTATTCGTTTTCTGGTATTCCTCAGTTGGGATTGACCTGCTATGAGGTTTTGACGACCGACGATGAAATAAAGCTGATTAGTGCCTGTGATCTGACATTAGGTCCTCTCAGCGAATTCCTTTCGCAGCTAAACACCTCAGAACATGGTGAAACCGTCTTGCTGGATGCTGATGGGCTCATGATCGCATCCAGCGCATTAGATTCTTTCAAAGAAATCAAATCTTCGAACCCTGAAGAAACGAAATACCAAAGGGTTCGTGGAGAAAACTCTTCTTCGATCATTATTCAGGAAGCTGTAAACCAACTGACTCAGAAGTTTGGGGCTCCTTCAGAGTGGTTAAATTCCGGGACACATGAAATTGAAAGTGATGAAGGCGAGATTTTTGTTTCATGGCTGGCTATCCGACTCGACGAAGAAGAACGGTGGATCAGCATGCTGGCGATTCCACGCTCAGATCTCACCGCAGAGATTTCTCAAAGAACCCGTTATACCGCGATGGCTTTTCTAATTTTGATTCTCATGACGATTCCTTTGGTTTGGAGAACCGCTGAAGGAATTACCAGACCTGTCATGGAATTGAATAAAGGTATGGATCAAATCGCAAAGTTTGAAATTGCAGACTCAGAAATAGAATCTTCCAGTCGTCCTTCCAGTCTGCGTGAACTTGGAGAAATGCAATCTCGTATGGAGCTCATGCGTCATGCACTGGCTTCATTTGAAAAATATGTCCCTTCTCGAGTCGTCCGAAAATTAGTCACAGAGGACAAGATTGCAGTTCCGGGAATGGAAGAGGCGAAAGCTTGTGTTTTCTTCTCCGATATTATTGGCTTCACAGGTGTCGCTGAATCTCTCGACCCTGACCAGCTGGTCCAGTTGGGCGGTGAATACCTCGAAGAAATGAGCCAACAAATTCATCAACAGTCAGGGATTCTCGACAAGTTCATCGGTGACGCTGTCATGGCATTCTGGATTGCAGAAGTGGATGGTAGACGCGTGACTTCCAAGGCCTGCCACGCCGCACTTCTTTCACAGCAAAAACTCAAAACTCTTCGCCAGGGTTGGCGGGAGAGAAATCTCCCAGCTTTGCGAGCCAGAATCGGATTGCACACTGGCCCGGTAAGGGTTGGAAACATTGGTTCCACGACCCGTCTGAACTACACCATCCTCGGAGACTCCGTGAATCTGGCCAGTCGCCTAGAGGGCCTCAACAATATCTATGGCACCAGCATCATGACCAGTGAAGAAGTTCACCGAATTGCAAATGAGGAATTCCATTTCCGTAAACTCGACCAAGTTGCGGTCAAAGGCAGACGACAGGGCGGAACAGTTTACGAGTTGATCTGTCGTAAGGAAGAAGCTGTAGAGAATCAGATCGAGATTGCTCAGATTCACGAAGCTGCTTTTGATGAGTACCTCTCTGGTAATTTTGATTCTGCTCTGAAGCTCTTCAAAAAAATCTCTCTCATCGACGCAGACGACAAACCTTCCAATATTTTGATCACACGGTGCGAAAAACTCATCGCAGATCCCCCCAAGGAGTGGGCTGGTGTCATCTCCATCGACCGTAACATCAAAGACAAAGGGTAAGAGCGGGTAAAGAATGGCTCGCCGATTCGGGATTCCCTGGCCTTACCGCTCTCGGACTCAATACCACCACCACGACGATCGCGATCTGACTGATGAGTGGCAAAAAGAGGTCTATGAATATGCGGCAACTTTGGCCCGCTCCAATGGACATGAAAACATTCTCGATGTGGGCTGCGGTTCCGGATTCAAACTGATTCAATCTTTTGCTGATAACAATACCCTCGGTTTGGAGCTCGCCTGCAATCTCGAATTTCTAAAGGCTGAATACCCACAGCGAAAATGGGGTCTGAGTGATTTTGCAAAGACCCACGATTTTCAGGCAGATTTGGTCATCTGTGCCGACGTGATCGAGCACCTGACAAACCCTGATGAATTGTTGGATTACCTGATGCGACTGAATGCCCAACATTACGTCATCTCCACCCCTGATCGATCGTTGCTCTACAAGCCTTGGCAAAAACGGTACTGGGGCCCTCCGAGAAACCCCAGCCATCAGAGAGAGTGGACTACAAAAGAGTTTTCCCACTACATTGCGGGTACATTTGACGTACTGGATCATGTGATTACTCGCAGAGATCAAGCGACACAGATGATCGTATGCAAACCGAAATCGGTGATTCAAGATTAAGTAACGAGAGATACAGGTTCTGCCATGCTCCATGCCGAACGGTCCGATGACGGTTCATTCCGACTAACAGGACATCCAGGCATCTTGAATGCTCTCTGGGCAGCGCCCAGTACGTTAAGAGGGGTGATCAAGAACCCCGAGGATCATCCCACTGCTTATCAAAGGCTGTTCCCATCCACCTATCTCGATGACAAAAATGAGAAGGAGCACCGAAGACTTCTCGGGGATGCCATGAAAGAACGACAACTGGCAAAGATCGCTCTCTTTGAGCGGATATTGACCGACAGCGAAGAAGGAATGGGTGTTCTTCGGATTGCCGAGAAAGACTTCGACGCTTTTGTCGCAGTGCTAACGGATATACGTCTCGTATTAGCTGACATGCTCGAAATTGATGAAGAAGACTGGGAAGATCATTTAAGTGAGGAGCAAATGCTTCAGGATCCCAGAGTACAACTGCTTCATCTCATGTCCGGTGTTCAGCAATTACTTCTGGATGCCACTGGAATGGTCTCGGATCTCGATATTGATCCTGAAACTGACCTATAACCTTTACCAGAGATAAAACGACTCCCCGACCTCAGCAATGCCGAAGCCTCTCTCTTTGACGGAGCGACGGATTTCTTCATCATGAAGAGCCGGGTTGGTGTGGTTGAGATGGATGAAGCGGAAGCGGCCGGGGTGCTTTTTTGCCAAGTGCTGTAAGCGATCCATCGTTTCCACCATCGGCGGGTGGGGAATCTTGGACATGTCCCGTCCGGGAAGCTCGCGCCCATCGTAAAAGGTGGCATCCAGGTAACAGACATCTGCCCCCTCGATCAGCGTCTCAAGAATGTCATCATTCCAGCGATCGATGTCTGGACAAAATACGACGGTTCGTTTGGCGGACTCGATTCTCCACGCCACAGTGTCGGCGTATTCATTCCGGTGCTTGACCGCGATCGGAGTCAGCTTCAGGCCGATACCGAATCCATCGAACGTGATCCCTTGCCCCGGCGTACTCTTTATCAGATCGATCTGATTCAATTTGACGAGCTGATCCCACGGGCCATTCTCTTCCAGAAAGCTCGCCATCTTCGGTGTGCAATACACCGGCATCGACTGGGTGGATGCCACCTCTCGACCAAAGTGCATCAAGCCGGTGTAGTGACCGATGTGAGCATGGGTCAGCAGCACCGCTTCGACCGGCTTTCGTGGCCGGCCAGCGAAACTGATCATCGCCAACTGCTCTTCGATGGCGGGAGTCGCCTCCACCAGAATTGCTTTCTTCTGCACCATGTCGACGATGGCCAGACAGGAGGGGCCCAACCTCTGGCCACTTCTGCGAGCCGATTCGCAGCACTCTTTCAGGCAACCGACGTGAGGCACTCCGCCATCCTGGGCATTGCCGAGAACAAAAACCTTGCCTCCATGATTCGCCCAATGCCGCCCACCCCCGTTTTCGTCCGTATTTTCAGGCCAACCGGGGGGCAACACGATGCCATGGGGCCGAAGATCAGAGGGCTGAAGATCAGGGTCCTGCTGACCGAATGGGCCCAGCGAAGTCACTGCGCAACCACTCAGCAGCAGTAAAACTGCTCCTATCAAGAGACCAGGGAACATGCGGGACATGGCGACCTTTTCGAATCAGCAACCGGGTGCTGGAGAAAGACTGAGATGTTGCAATCGGACTCTGAATTCCACATCCGAATAATCGGTATCAGGGCCGATCTCCTCGTATTGTTCGAAGACTGAGCCGACCTGTACTGTGAAATGAATTGATCGGTATCCGAAGATCGCTCCCAAAGGAGCTGGATTTTCGAGAGAGGTGGGTTCACCAAGATCTATGACTCCTGGCTCATCAACACTGATCAAAACTCCATTGGCGTGGACATCCAACACCGTCACAGCCAACCCTGAAAAAGAATGGGCCCAGGGGCCTTCTGTTTTTAAGGGACGGCGCATGTTTGGTTGGCCGTCCCGACGATACTTCTCCAAAAGACTGATGTATTGGCTGGCGGATCTGTGAAAAGGCTGATCATCGGGCCACAGGACAGTATTTTCTTTCCGGGTGAGAAATTGATCAGGGTTATGAAAAACTTGTCCTTCCGGATGCCAGTCCTTAAGGGCCTCCTCAAAATTACCGCTGTGCAGATGATGGATTTGATCACGAACGAGGTCTACGGCAAGCCCGGTGAACTTGCCGGCATTAGCGAATCGCCGAAGATGCTCTTTAGAGCCTTCGGTAAGACGAACATGAGGTGGCAGCGTATGGGCCTGATTCTGATCAATGCTTTCCACTGTCTCCTTGGGGACCTGAAAGTGGGCTGCCGTCGTTCCCGAGGCCACAGAGATCGCATTCACCAGTAACCAAACAGAAATCAGGACGATCAGCAACTTTCGGGTAAAAACCATCGTGCTCTCCAATCGTTGCAGTCGGGAAGGGGGAAACCTCCACCTTCAGGGACTGCGTAAATGCGGACCTGTTGATATAGTATCCGGATTGCTCCCCCATTCGGAAATCCCCTTCCTCACCGACATATTCTGCTCCTGTCACTCGCAGACGTCCTGCTTTCCTCGCCTGAGCACCGTTTCTCCCTTATATTGAGGACCTGCTCGGGGCGTACCTCATTTGAAGTACTGAGAAGCACCCGTGGAACCTGATCCGGATCATGCCGGCGGAGGGAAGGCAGCAGACTTTTTGTCACTGCACCCGTCCCTCCCGTCTGCGATCCTCCACTCGACCGAAAGATCTGTGCCCGTCATGGGCCACCGACAAGGAGTGACTTCGATGTCTTCAAATCAGGACTGGTCCCTGCCCCTTCGGGGTGCCGCCAACCCCTCCACTCAAAAGGAGGGCACCAATCCCGGCTCTTTCGCCAATGCCGCTCAGGTCGGTGGACCTTTGGCCTACTCTTCTCCGGACACTCCCGGGATGCCTCAACCCTCCGATCTGACTGCCTGGGATTTCCTGCCGGCAGACTGGAGTCTTGAAGCGTCCTCTGCAGAGCAGGGATGTGCCGGCCACAATCACCCGGAGATCGGCGAGTTCATTCGCGCCGTGGCTCCCGCAGGGTTCAAACCCATCACCCAATTGGAAAGCGCCCGCCTGGGCCTCGTCACTCCGGAGATGAAACGGGTCGCAGAACGGGAACCCCATCTCACTCCAGAGCAGATCCGCGATGAGATCGCAGCCGGCCGTCTGATCATTCCTGCGAATGTGCATCATTTGGCCCACCAGCTTGACCCGATGGCCATCGGCCGTGCGAGCAAGACCAAGATCAACGCCAACATGGGAGCCTCCCCCGTCTCTTCCGGAACTGAGGAAGAAGTCGAAAAACTGAAGTGGTCGCAACGCTGGGGTGCAGATACGGCGATGGATCTTTCCACCGGTGGCGATCTCGATGCGTGTCGTGAAGCTCTGATCCGCGAGAGCACCGTGCCCATCGGAACTGTTCCGATTTATTCGATGATCATCGGTCGCCGCATCGAAGATCTCGACGAAGCCATCATTCTGGAAACACTCGAACACCAGGCGGCTCAGGGAGTCGACTACTTCACCATTCATGCCGGCGTACGCCCGTGGCATTTGCCCGCCATTGAGAAACGCCTCATCGGCATCGTCAGCCGCGGAGGATCTTTGCTGGCCAAGTGGATGATCACCCATGATGACGACAATCCGATGGTGACCTGCTTTGACAAGATCTGTCAAATCATGCGCCGTCACGATGTCAGTTTCTCCTTGGGAGACGGTCTGCGACCGGGAGGCCTCGCTGATGCTTCGGACGAAGCTCAATTGGGCGAGCTCTCGGAAATTGCCAAGCTCACCGAGATCGCATGGACTCATGGAGTACAGGTGATGGTCGAAGGCCCCGGACATGTTCCCTTCGACCAAATTGAGTTCAACATGAAGTTGCAGCGGCGCCTCTGTCACGGCGCACCCTTTTACGTACTCGGTCCTCTGGTCACGGACATCTTCCCAGGTTACGACCACATCACCTCCTGTATCGGAGCGACCGCAGCCGGATATCACGGCGCGTCGATGCTGTGTTACGTCACTCCCAAGGAACATCTCGGCTTGCCAAAGGCTGACGACGTCAAGCAAGGCTGCATCGCCTATAAGATTGCCGCCCATGCTGCAGATGTGGCTTTGGGGATTCCAGGAAGCCGTGACCGTGATGACGAACTGACCAAAGCACGTGCGGCTCTGAACTGGCAAAAACACTTCGATCTTTCCTTTGATCCCGACACTGCCAGAGCTCTGCACGATGAGGATCTCGATGTCGATACCGATTTCTGTGCGATGTGTGGACACGATTGGTGCAGTGTTCGTATCTCGAAGGAGATCCAGCAGTTCGCCAGTGGTAAAGCAGAAGGGTTCGATCGAGGGCGCTCAGTTCGCAGTGATGCTCTCACCGCTGAGCAACAGGAGATTCTCGAAAAACGGGGAGTTCTTGATCCTGAAGACATTCACAAACTGGCCAGCAAAACTCGTAAGGACACGGGAGCGGACAGTGACAAGGCATCCTGCCACAGTGACTTCGTCTCAGAAGATCAAGCCAAAAAACTGCAGGCGATTGAATCTGCAGAAGAGGAAATCAGCACCCCTTGATTGGCGACCGATGCCTCCCTCAGTTCTTCAATGAACTGAGGGGGACATCGACCGTATTCAGCGTCTTGCCGTTGATGGCATTTTTGAGGCCCAGTCGCACCACGGCGTCTTCTCCGGATCCCCAGTCGATCTCAATGGTTCCGTAGTTCACTTCACCGAAACGCTCGCCGAGACGAAAGCGATTGGGCTCTGTACCTAATCCAAATCCGGCATTCAGGGAACTGGAAACCAGTTCATGCAGCGGATACTTCACCCCGGTGTTGGTCTCCGGCATGCGCAGGATCTCTGCAGCATGACGATCTCCACTGACGATAATCAGATTTTCAGCCTGCGTCGTTCTGATCAATGAGATCAATCGTGCACGCTCCAACGGCATCAACGCCCAACACTCCCACGAATGCTGATCAGGAACCACCTGAATGCTGCTGATCAGCACCCGCAGATCGGCAGGCTCTTTGAGCTTTTCTTCGAGCCACTTCCACTGGGTCTCTCCCAGCATCTGCTGGTTGCGATCTGCGGAGGGAGCATAGGGACCATTCCAATAGGGAATGTCATCCCTTTTGACACCGGACAAGGTCAACGCCGAACGATGATATCGGGTATCAAGCAGAATGACCTGCAGTCTTTTCCCCTCAGGCCCCATCATGTACGACGTGTATACTCCGTCCTGTTTTCGACGGATCGAGTCTTTTGGCTCACCAATGAAATCCAGAAACAGCTGCTGTGATTCTTTCTTGAGCGGATATTCACGGCCCACATCATTGTCACCATAATCGTGATCATCCCAGGTACCGATCACCTGCGTTTCACTCCGTAACTTGACGAAATCCGGTTGGGTTGCCAGCGTGTTCCAATCTTTGGCCAACTTCTTGATATCGTAGGTATCTGCATAAATGTTGTCGCCGCAAAGGATCATCAGATCCGGACTCTCTTTGCGAATGGTATTCCAACAGGGCTGAGGGTCGTCCTGTTTCAGACACGAGCCAACAACGATTCGCTGAATCAGGCGATTCGTGTTTTTGTCATCGACGACAGTATTGGCTGTTCCAAATTCTCCAGCGAATACAAGAGTCAGTCCGATAGCGATCGACGAGAGTGAAATCAGAAGCTTCATGATTTTTTCAACCCTTCCTTCCGGGTCAAGGGGGGCCCATTCCACAACTCCTCGATGACCCCAAACAGATCCGGGTCATGCATCTTCAGCTGGGGCTTCACAAACGGGTGAAAGTCATTGGTGCCAAAGTAGGCTTCACAACCTTCAGCAAAGTATTCTTTGGCATTGGTCAGGGCATAGTGACGGGTGGTGCTTCCATTCATGTGCATCACCTTTTCATAGTTTCCCTTCTCTACTGCCTTGGCGAAAGCAGTATCGATCCCTGCATGATCAAACCCCAAATACTGGTGATGCCAGGCATGGGCCAGCTCGTGAAGCATGACCCACGGCTGAATGTTGGATCTCTTCAGTGAGACGAAAGAACGAGCCTGGGGAATATGGACACACAGTGCCAAATCTTCTGAATGGCCGTTATTTTTGAGCCACTGGCGACTCGGGTGGTATTGCATCCCTTTTAATTTGGCATGATCGAGATCGAGAACGATCACCACCTGACGCAACTCATCGATCCGCTTCTCTGGCAGAACCCAGGTCAAATCCCGCAGTTGCATTTCTGCCAGGGACAAGGCCTCCTTGGCCAGATCCGGTTCCTTTTCCAACAGGGCTTTTTCCACACGAATCTTCCACCCCTCAACAGAATGAACCTCAAAGGTCTCTGTCGTTGGGTTTACAGCCAGGCACAGGGTCATTAGCAAGGTCCACACAGCATTCTCCTCTTATCTTTGAGAAGGGTGTATTTCAAGCCCTCAGGGGCTCCGGGTCAAATCCGCTATCCCCGATTGACCACAGAAGTTGTCCGTTTACCTTGGAGATCGGCTCAATTCAGGAAATGGGGACACCTATGCTCCTTCGTCTTTCTACCTTTCTGCTTCTCTCCGCCCTTCTTCCCGTTGTTGCGATCGCTGAGGAGCCCAACGCGCTCACTCCCTCGCAATCGGCTGCAGGCTGGGTCAACCTCTTTGATGGGGAATCCCCCCGTGGCTGGAGAGGCTATCGCAAGGATGGCTTTCCCAAACAGGGTTGGTTTGTGGAGGATGGTTGGCTGCGGGTGATCAAGGCCGGAGGCGGTGGAGACATCGTCACCGTCGACCAGTTCGATGATTTCATCCTCGAACTGGAGTGGAAAGCCGGCAAGGGAGCCAACAGTGGCATCATGTACCTGACCAATGAAAACAACGGGGCTCCGTACGAGTCTGCTCCCGAATATCAGGTGCTCGACATCGATGACCTGACCAGCTCAGACAGCACTTCTGCCGGCGGTCTCTATGGACTCTACTCCCCGATGAACAAGAAGCAGAACCCCACAGGTGAAATCAATCACACCCGCATCGTTCATTGTGGGGGCCATGTCGAGCACTGGCTCAACGGGGTTCGGGTTCTGACCGCAAAGATCGGCTCCCTCGACTGGAACCGCCGCGTGGCCAACAGCAAGTTCGCCGCATGGAAAGATTTCGGCACCGTCAAGAAAGGTCACATCTGTCTTCAGGATCACAACGACAGTGATCTCTGGTACCGCTCCATCAAAATCCGCGAAATCCCGGCCACCGAACGCTGGAGATTCACTGGAGAAAGCGAAATGCTCTTCAATGGTCACAATCTGGATGGCTGGGATGCATTTCTCAATGGCAATGAAACCAAAGACCAGGTCTGGTCAATCAAGGACGGCATCCTGACCTGCAAGGGGACTCCTGCCGGCTACATCCACACCCAGAAGAAATATCAGGATTTCGTCCTCGAGCTCGATTGGCGCTGGGATCCTGTCACCAAAAAAGAGGGCAATTCAGGAGTCCTCTTCCGTCAAATCGGTGAACACAAGGTTTGGCCACGCAGTATTGAGGCGCAGCTAATGTCGAAAAATGCCGGCGACTTCTGGAACATCGAAGAATTCAAGATGACAACAGATCCAGAGCGAACCAATGGCAGAAACACCAAAAAAACCGAGATGGCCGAGAATCCGGTGGGCGAGTGGAACCATTATGAAATTCACTGCATCGGCGGAGATGTAACATTGATCGTCAATGGCAAAGTCGTCAATCAGGCCACTGGTTGTGAGCAGGTGGCAGGGCCCATTTGCCTACAGTCAGAGGGAACCCCAATCCAATTCAGGGACATCCGCATTCATACACCCTAAGGATTAATCAACTTTCATACTTCCACAGTATCGTTGAATCATCTGGTCGATGAATGAGCCCTTGATAAAGGGGCCATTTTTATCGAACTCTTGATTGCCTCGCTCAGTGTGAAATCGATTCGCTGATAAAATCTCGTTCCACAAGTGTGTCGCATAACTGTCATTGAAGAAATTAAGCCCCTCGCTGTAAGTTTCATCGAAGTGGCTCTTCCACTGAGGGGCAGCTACCGGATAAAAAAAGTTGGCTGGTTTGGCAAATTCAAACATGCCCACATGTTTCAGGATTGCACTAAGGCCCTTGGGGCCCCCAGCTTCCCCCCAACGCAAGTGCTTCCGTTGATTTCCCAATAGATACTTTTTGGTGAACTTCCGAATGCGATCACCCCAGGAGTCATATGGCAAAGTTTGATTTGGATGCATACAGTTATTTGCAATCCACTCTGCCAAATAATGCTCCGGAGGAAAAACCAACACACCAGTAGCCACGAGATCATTTGATTGAAGCCCAAAAACTACTTCTTCTGAAAACTCAAAAGGTTTCAGGCAAATCATGTCCATATCCACCCAGCAACCACCCTTATTACTCAACAATTTCCAGCGAAAGAGATCTGAGAAGATGGCGAGGCTGTTTCTCACACGGAAGATTTCATTCTTAGGGATGATATCGTTCGCATCTTTGACGATCACGTCAGCCGGTAACTGAGCGATGTCTTCGTAGGCATACAGGTGAAACTCATGCCCGTTCTCCTGAAACGAACGGATGCACAGTTGCTCAAGTACGGATAAAGAATCGCCAATCCAAAGAGATTGAACAGGCATCCTCCGAACAACGTTTTTGCAATTTTTAGACATGTGCAATACAGTAGATCACAATGATTCTTCAGCAAAGACATAACGAACAAGGGTGAAGAAACAGCGGAAAGTCGTTTCCTTCGTGAGCAAAATTGACTTCTCCAAATCGGCAAACATCGTCGTCATCTCCCAAAAGAATCTCGGAGATGCCCTGAGCCACTGGCTATATTCCTCCTTGTCAGGGAAACGACTACGTCGTGTCAGGCGCAAATTTGATGGCATTGCATTTTTGACTGCTGGCTCTGTCCTGAGACTCTGTCGCAGAAATCATGTCATCATGGGATCCGGATTTATCTCAAAAGATGACGATCTTGGAAAAACTGATTGGGACGGTCCTTTTAACAGCGAAACTTTCCAAAGGCCCATCCACATTCTTTCAGTCAGGGGCCCAAAAACTGCGCGCAAGCTAGAGCGAATGGGGATTCCAGCCCCCAATCATTTTGGAGACCCTCTTCTAGTTGCACCACTGGTCTACAACCCCAAGGTCAAAAAGAAATATCAAGTCGGATTTGTTCCTCATGTCGTCGACCAGAAAAATGAAGAGTTCTTGGCTCTTAAAAACCGCATCTCAGAAAACCGCAGGACCCGCTTCATCGATATCTTTTCTGGCAGAACTCCGCGACGTTTTATTCGCCAGTTAAAGAGCTGTGAAACGATTGTTTCATCATCGCTACATGGCGTGATTTTTGGTCTCGCATATGGGTGCAAGACCATCTACAGACCTTTTTCCGATGATGTGATCGGCGACGGATTTAAATTTGCCGACTTTTTTGAATCTGCTGGCATCGAATACGAGATACCCGATCTGGATCAGCCTGATTTTATTGAACAGTCGATCCAATATGATCCTGCCAATTTGATTCAACTCGGTAATGACATCGTGAATGTATGCCCTTTTATCGCCGATGATCGAAAACTGGAACTAAACGAACATTGGCGAAATCTGATTAATAGTTACAAAACTGCGGCACTGCCTTCTAATTCAGATCCATCCTGAAAACCTGAGCACACTCAACGGCTTACTACTTTTCGTGGTTCACTTGCCTAAAGAGCGGTCTCAATGCCAAAACTATCAAGATCAATCCCAGCGCCAAAGGGCCATGGCTAATATCAGCTTTGACAAAGCTGTAACCGGCATAAACCGCCAACAGCACCCGTACCATGGGAACCCAGGGATACCAGGGGACCCTGAAAGGCCGTGGGGTTTTTGGTTCTTTTCTGCGGAGCAGAAAAATCGTGATCGCCGTGGGGAAATCCATGATCAGCACACACATGCCATTCAGGAGCAGCAGATATTCTTTTTCAACAGCAGTGACGGCCACTGCCAATAACAGCGCCTGCAGGATCAACGCAGGTCGTGGGGTTCCACTTTCGGAAGTGGTACCCAGTCTGGCAAACAGGTCGCCATCCTGAGCCAGTCGCCAGATCACTCTGGAAGAAGCCTGTAGACAGCTGCTCAAAGTCGGGATCAGCACCAGAATGAAAACCGCGTCGAAGAATTTTGCCGCAGAATCGCCATAGAGGACGCGTGCGGTGTGGGTCCCCAGGTCGGTGATCACTCCGCCGTCCGGCCCCAGCATCTGTGCGGCCGGCGTGGCCCAGACAAAGACGGTATTGACCAGAAGATAGAGCAGGGTGATCAACCCCAGTCCAAAGATGAGAGCTCTCGGAATAATGTGCTCTGGTTCTTCGACTTCTCCCGCCATTAAAACGATGGCGTTGTAACCAGCAAAAGAAAAACCGGCGATGATGCTGGCAAAAAAGATCTGCTCGAGCCAACCGAATATTGATCGGGGCGAGTCATTCTCCATAGAGTCAAACAGTGCTTCCGAAAGCGGAGTGGCTGACTCCTCCCCCCATGCCAATGCTGACAGGCCTGCAAGAATGAACACCAGGATCAAAGCCACCTTGATCACTGTCATGAAGTTATTGAAGAGCACTCCTGTCTTTAACCCCCGCAAGTGAATGCCGAGTATCACGAAAATAGAGAGAAGGGCCGCCAAAGTTTCATCGACCGCCGGGAAGAGATTAGAGAGGTGCTTCCCCAAAGTTCCTGCCACAAAAGCACTGCCCACCGTCCAGGCACACGGACCGGAGATCATGCCAAAGACATAGCTCGCCAAAGGACCCAAGGCTCGGCGCAAATAGACGACCTCACCACCGCTGCTGGGAATCATCGCCCCCAGCTCTGCGGTGGTCAGCGCCGAAGTAAAAGCCAACACTCCCGCCAGAAGGACTGCCGCCAGAACCGCCCAGCCCTCCCCCAAATTTGAAGCAAAGTAACCACTGGTCGTGAAAACTCCCGCACCGACGACAGTCGTAAAAACCACCACCGAAGATGAGAAGAAACCGATTTTGTTTTTTTGCGGGTTCGACATGATTCCCCTGTGGTCGCACTGGCTACTGGAGGTAAAATTCACGTAGTTCAGGAGGACGATTGGACACACCCGAATACTCAGGATTCTGCCCTCAAAAACATCTGGGTGGTACCGCCGGCTGCCACATCTGGGAAGGCGAATACCATGGACAAGGTCAGGTGATCTTGAAAACTTTCGCTCCAGGGCGGGGCTGGCAGCAAGAACGGGAAGCCCTGCGATCCATCCCAAAAATCGACCTCCCACAGGGAATCCTCACCCCGAGAATCCTAAAGGTTCGGGAACAGCCCCCTGCGCTCCTCATGACGCGTCTTGGCGGCACTAATATGGAACAGGGCTCATTTTCGACCCAGGACTGGTCGCAAGCAAATCGAAGGGCAGCCCGCTTCCTGAAGAGTTGGCAGCAGCAGCCTTTTCAGGATGAAGATGTGATTCCCCTCTCGACAGCACTGCCACAGAGACTCGAATCATGGATCGATAATGGGAAACAGGCTCTGCAAAAACATGAAATTGACGGTGCACGAAAAAGAGTCGGCGATGGAAGCCTGTTTTCAAATCAATCCAGAGTTCCCTGTCATAATGATTTTCAACCTCGCAATTGGCTTTGGGATGGTCATCAGTTGGCGGTGATCGATTTCGAGCACGCCCGACCTAACCATCCCGCATTCGACTGGGTTCGCCTGGAAGTCGGCCTTTGGCAAAAGATTCCTGAACTGAAAGATGAATTTATCGAAGAATGGGGCGAACTGCCCGAATGGGCTTCGGCGAAGGTCATGGATGCGATCATCGGACTCCACGCCATCGGTTGTATCGTCTGGGGACATCTCCATGAAGACCGGGAATTCATCTTTGAGGGTCGTAGAATCCTTGACGAGTAAGGGAGACTGCTTAAGGCTCCGGCTCGAGTTCTTTTTCTGGAGGACCGAGAAGATCCAGTTCTCTCTGCGCACTGGCATAACCTGGAGATTTGCGTAACACCTCCTCCAGTTGCTGCCGTGCTTCTTCCGTACGTCCCAATAATCTCAAAATCCGCGCCCGAGTGACCTGATGAATCGGAACGGGCCTCCTTTTGAAGATGCCGTCCAATTCTTTAAGAGCCTTCTTAAGATCAGCGATCGCTTTCGCCTCATCCCCCCTCGCGCGATGAATGACGGCACGCCGCTGGTACCAGGGAGCCTTCAGCGAAGCCTCCAGCAGCCTTTCATCGACCAGCTTCATGGCGATATCGAAGCCTCCACTCGCCGTTTCCGAGCGAATCCTTGCGATCACCAGAAGAGAGCTGTCCAGCCCTGATTTCATACCCTGGCGATAAACTGTGGCCGCGTGAGAGTGGGCCCCTCGTCGCTCATACAAATCTCCCAATCGCAGAGTCTTTGCCAAATCCGGTTCGAGAGCATGAACTCTGACCAGATCGATGATCGCACCATCGATCTGCCCCAATCTCAATCGCAGGTTTGATCTCTCATCCAGAACCTCCGTCAGCAAATTTCCTGATCGCTGCACCAATTGATCCAGCAATTCCAATGCGGCTGATTCTTTTCCGGAATCTCGCAAACACATCGCTCGCTCAAGCATTTCTGCTTCCGGATCGACCCCGCAACCTCGTGCCCAATTCAAATCCTGCAAGCCCAAATCGGGACGTCCATGTTTTCGGCACAACTTTGCTCTAATCAGATAAAGGGGCCCTGGATCATCACTGCTTTCAATCTGCTTGTTGATGCGATCCACATCAACATGGACTCCATCGTGAGCGAAGAGATCTGGAGTCGACACCAGTAATGCCACAAGCAACCAGGCCCATTTAAAACCACTCACTCGCAGGTAAGATTTTGAATCACTGTCACGATTCATTTGGCACCTTTTCCTGACCACGGTTTCAAAGTAACCCACGTTCCCGAAGGCAAACGCCAACCATTCGCTTCAGCAGGTTCATTGGACTCTTCCATGAGCCAACCACGCATCTTGTTCGGCGGAGCCATCGATTTCCATTTCAATGAACGGGGCAGCATCGCAAGTTCGTTCCAATTTTCATCCACAGATAGCCAGATCGTTGCCGATTCCGGCACTCTCTGCTCCACCCAATTAGAAAAATCACCGGCGGGAGTCTCTGTGCTTCGAAGCGGAACGATCCATGCCAGCTGAACCACTGAAAAACTGAACATGATCAGGAAAATCCGCGACATCGCAGGGTGCACAATAATTTTGCACCGATTCAGGGGGATCATTACCAACACCAGGGCCACCAAAGCCCATACGCTCAATCCAACAGATTGCCCTGTCGCAAGGCTCAAATCTTCTCTGTTCGAAAACCAGGCCTCGTACAAGACGTATACCGCTCCCGAAAACAACAACATCCTCAGCAGAAGGCTGAAGATTCGGATCGACTGGCCCTCCTGCTGATTGAAAAAGTAAAGACCGGCCCAGCTACAGAAAATCGGCATCAATGGCAACAGGTATCGAGGCTGAGGTTCCGGCCACAGAAAAAAGATGCTGAAGGGAATCAGTATTGTTGAAAGGGCTGCTGTTTTACCCCAGCCATTTTTTTGGCAACTGGCAAGCCATTTCCTGGGCTCCAGTAATATCAGGCTTGCCGGAAGAAATCCCAGGATACCACCGGTCACTAACTCGAAGAGATGTCGGCCACTAAAAATGGAGGTCTCACCCAGCCTTTGACGAGTGGTCTCTGCTTGCCAGTGTGACCAGACATCCGTGCCCGCCAACCTTGACTGTAATGGTAAATACCACGCCAACAATGCAACGATCATGACGAGTACGGGAGTGGCAGATACTGCCAGCAATCGATGGCTGTAACCATCTCTAATGAATCGGGCGAGACTGAGACCTGCGACAAATGGCAATACTGCCGGTCCCTTGGCAAAGCCTGCAATGATCAAACCGATACTGCCACAAACTCCATGCTTCCAGGTCGAATCCCGATCCCAGAGTGCCAGAGCATAAAGGGAGATACCAAAAGTCAGCAGCATGTCGGTTTCACCGATCATGGCTTTTTTCTGCATCTCAATCGAGGCCACCAGGAAAAAGGATGTCAGGAGGCCACCTTCAACCCCGCCCCAGCGACGACCCAGAAAAAACAACACTACCGCCAGGCCGGCGAATGCCAGAAATGCCGGAATCCTGACAGCCAGAGGGTTCACCCCGCCCGTAAACTGGCTGGATATTGCCACCAGCCAGGGGTAACCGGGTGGTTTGTTGAGGTAGGCTTGCCCCCAAACCGTGGGGACAAGCCAATCTCCACTCGAAATCATCTCACTCGCAGCGATGGCACGGCGGCCCTCTTCCCCCTTGAGCTCACCCGAGCTCAGGCGCAACGCAGTTCCCAGCAATACCACGATCAACAGAATCAGAAGCACCGGAACGCCTGCGAAGCGTGTCAGAAAACCTCGGTCCGTCGTCGCTCCCGCGGAGTTCATTGAGACCATTCTCGATAGCTATCGGGGTTGATCACTGACGACTTCACCTTCGATGACCGTTCCCAGACAGTGGCTGGTGTACTCGAACGGGTCGCCATCAAAAAGAGCCGCGTCCCCATCCTTGCCGACTTCCAGGGAACCAACCCGATCTCCGATTCCCAGAAGTGCTGCTGCAGAATGGGTAATCAATCCGAGGGCATCCTGAAACTCACAGCCATAGGCGCAGGCAATGGCCGCTTCCCAAAGAACAACACGGGTCTTTGGTACATACGATTCGTATCCACTGCCCATCGCCACCGGGACACCTGCAGCAATCAATTTGGCTGCGGTATCCATGCTGGCATTCTTGCCAACACCGGAAGAGCGCATCATCGTCGGATGAAGAATCACCGGAATTCCCTGAGCCTTGAGCGGCTCGATAAAGTCGTAGCACTCAGCTCCACCCTGAAGCACCACTGGAATCTGCCATTCTTTCTGCAACCGCAATACATTTTGAATATCCACCGAGGAGTGGGCATTGATCATCAGCGGCATTTTGCCTTCAAGAATCTGAACCATTGCTTCCTTGCGCAGGTCACGAGCGGGAGCGTCCTTCTCTTCATCTGCCGCAGCTTTGGCAACCTTTTCCTGATAAGCCTTCGCTTCGATGAACTTCTGGCGCAGCATCGACATTTGTTTTGCTCGGGTTCCCGGGCTCTCCTTGCCACTGCGCAGGGCATCAGAGCCGAGAGTGGCAGCAACCATCGACTGCCTCTGCACCACAGCGTCGTCGACACTGTTGCCCCGTGTCTTGACGATGAAGGTCTGCCCCGAAATCAGCTGGCCTGGTGCATGTCCGGTATGAAGCGTCGTGACACCGAATGAGCGCACCCATTCGATCAGTGGCTCACGAGGATTGTAGGCATCCAGCGCGGCCAGCTCCGGTTGTATCGGTGAAGAGCGCTCGATGTGATCGGAGTCGTGATCGATATTCAGCCAGCCTGCGAGACCAACGACTGATCGGGCATCAATCAGTCCGGGGGTGACCACTTTGCCACGCATCTCAAGGGCACCCTCAGGCACCTCGACGGATGCCTGTGGACCAACAGCCGTGATTTTTCCATCGACGATGAGAACGACTCCATCGGAGATGGGTTGTTGCCATTTCCCATCCGCGGTCTTTGCCATGGTATGGATGGTTTCTCCATAGATGGCGATAGATTTCGACTGGGCGGGTAATTCAGCACTGATGAAAATCGATGCGATGATCAGAAGCACTGTTGTTGATTGTTTCAGATTTGCAAGAAGAACCATTAGTGACTCTCCTCTCCGCCGCAGCAGTTGTAGGCACTGTCATCTCCGGCGCCGCGTCCACCGATGGCATACAACAGATGATCCGGATTGTTGCGATCGAAAACTTGTTGGCCTTCGACCCATGTCTCCAATATCTGCGTGTAAACACTGAAAGGATCTCCAGAAAGCACCGCGAAGTCGGCATCCTTGCCAACCTCCAGTGAGCCCGTGCGATCTGCGAGCCCCAACATCTCTGCTCCGGACAAGGTCAATGCCCTCAATGCCCCCTCCCGGGACATTCCAGCGCGGACTCCAAGAGCCGCAGAGCGCAGGAACAGACGACTGTCAGTGATCCAGTCATCGGTATGGAAGGCCACATTGACCCCCTCGTCCTCAAGCACTGCACCGTTTTCCAGTTTGATATCGCGTGCTTCCAGTTTTCCACCCGGAGAATCGACAACGATCAAGGAACAGGATGCATCTGCGGCGGCGATCTCTTTCGCCACCTTCCAGGCATCGCTGACATGATGCAGCACGACTTCAAAACCAAACTCATTCTTGAGACGCAGAACGGTGAGGATATCGTCGTGCCGGTGGGTGTGGTGATGGACGATTCTCTTGCCCTCAAGGGCCTCGACCAGCGCTTCCATGCGCAGATCTCTCTCCGGCATCTTCTCTGGATCCCCCTCCGCCCGGGCAATCTTCGCCTGGTACTCCTGTGCCTTGACGTAGGCCTGGCGCACCAGTGAAGCGGACTTGGCACGGGTTCCCGGGAAAGGAGCAGAGCGCTGGGAGTTGGTTCCGTTCGCCATCTTCAAGCCACCCATCGGCCAACCGCTGGCATCGTGGATCAACAGATCCTCGACGGTGCCTCCCTCGCGAAGTTTGAGATAAGTCGTACGCCCACTAATCAGATGCCCAGATCCCGGCATTTGATTGACGAGAGTCAAGCCCCCTGCTCTGGCACGCATGAAACTGGCTGAACGGACATCCACTGAATCCAGAGTGTGGCACTCAGGTTGGATCGGATCCGAGCTGTCACCACCTCCACCCCAACCGATATGACTGTGGGTACAGATCAACCCAGGGATGATGGTCTTGCCAGAAGCATCGATGCGTTGCGCTCCATCTGGCAGGATGACCGCATCAACCTCACCGATCTGTTCAATCTTGCCATCACGAACAAGAAGAGTGCCCTTCTCGATCTCTGGTCCGGATACAGGAACGATGCGGGCTCCGATAAATGCCTGCAGGTCAGCCGCACCGCATGGTGCGGAAATCAGAATTGCCAACCAGCATCCGGTCCATGCGGACAGGTATTTTTTTTGCAGTAGATTCATGAGTGTTCTGACACCCTTTCGATTAGCCGTACCAATGGTCAAATTATTGCTTTAACTTTGAATTCTTCGCCTTTTGAAGATATCCGAGGAGGTCATCAGAGGGAAGCAATGAGGTCCCACGAAGGATAC
The DNA here is from genome assembly GCA_002691835.1 of Planctomycetota bacterium. Next base: position 6,684 of record NZJA01000014.1, on the reverse strand, counting down.
AATCAAGAAGGTTCAATCGCGGGATCTACTCCACTGTCAGATGGCCTGTCCCGATATCTTTCCCGCTGATCGAAAGGAAGTAGGCTTTCCATGTTTCGGCCAGGATTACTCTTCTGCGCGATCATCTATCTTCTGGCCCACCCGGCCTGCTCCAAGGCAGACTTTAATTACGATGACTTTTCAGACATGACCGGTCTGACCACCGTCGGCAATGCCAGTCAATTCATCGATCGTGTACGCCTCACCATCTCTGCCATCTCACAGGTCGGTGCACTCTACACCTCCGAACCCCAATCGGTCGGTCAAGGATTTGACACCACTTTTCAGTATGCAATTTCACCGATCACTGGAGGAGCGGATGGCATGGCCTTTGTCATCCAGAATGACTCGGCCACGGCCCTTTTTTCCAATGGGGGTCAGTTGGGTTATCACGGGATGGCCCGCTCTCTCGTGGTCGAAATCGATAACTACACCAATGGAAACTGGGCAGATCCCGCCGGCCAACACCTTTCGATTCACGGGTTGATCGGACAGCCCAACTCCGCCGACGAAATCACGGCCAGCCTCGGTGTCGTGAGCGTCAGCGTGACTGGCCTCCACACCATGAGAGTCCGATACGACGGAACCACTTTTGAGGTCTACCTCGACGACCTCGACAATCCCTTGATGTCAGTGGACCTGAATCTGTCGGAGTACCTGGAGAGTGACGAGGCTTGGGTCGGCTTTACCGGAGCCACCGGTGGATTGACCCAGGCTCATGAAGTTTTCAGTTGGTCGATGACGACTTCCGGCCAGGTGGGAACACCTTTCACCCGCGGGGATCTCAATCAGGACGGATCCGTCAATCTTCCCGATGCCGTTTTTGGCCTCAGTGCCCTCTTCATCCCGGGATCGCCTTTTCCTGCGTGTGCGGACTCTGCCGACTGCAACGACGATGGGAGCTTTAACTTGCCGGATGCCGTTTTCCTGCTGAGTGCTCTCTTCGTGCCTAATTCGCCGCAAACACCTGAGCCTGTCAGCTGCGGGAACGATCCAACCGACGATGCTCTCGACTGCTTGATCACACCCTGCCCCTAGGTTGCCCATTCAGGATCGCCCGTGTGTGAATCGGAATCATCGGACAGAGCTGAGTCGCTCCTGCTAATCAGGATGTCGCCAGCAATCCTAAAGCTGCCAGCACCCCATCCAGATCATCCGGAGCCATGCTGCCGGGAGGTCTGCCCGCAATCGTGCCATCGGGAAGTGGGCGGATTTCCCAGCCGAGACCACGGAAGCCCCGTTCGATGCCATCGCGATGACCTCGAAGAATAATCCAGCCATCCTCCGGTGAGATACGATTGACTCCCCAGGATCCCAAAGTGATGCGTAGCCGTTGCTGTCCAATCAGACGTAACGTCTCAGTCGGAACAGGACCAAACTGGTCATGAAGATCTTCGGTGATCACATCCAGTTGCCCCGATCGCAGGGCTGTCGCGATCTGTCGATAATGTCGCAGGCGTTGACGAGTATCCGGCAGATAACTGTCGGGAATCAGGCACAGACCCGACAATGCCATCTCGACATCAGGGGGCTCTTCTGCCGGAGTTCCCCGCAAGTGAGCCACGGCCCGCTCAAGCAGACGACAGAAGAGATCGTATCCCACTGCTCCGATATGACCCGACTGTTCTTTACCGAGAATGTTTCCGGCTCCACGAATCTCCAGATCCCGCATCGCAATTTGGAATCCGCTGCCGAGATCCGAGTATTCCTCGATCGCCTGCAGTCGGGTTCGTGCTTCCGGCCGGATCGGTTGGTCATCGGGAACCACCAGATAGCAGTAAGCTTTGTGATGACTGCGACCCACCCGTCCCCGTAACTGGTGCAGCTGTGCCAAGCCAAAGCGATCTGCGCGCTCGACGATCAGCGTATTGGCGCTGGGAATATCCAGGCCACTCTCGATGATCGTCGTCGAAATCAGAACATTCGCACGCTTGTCGATAAACTCGACCATCCGTTCTTCCAGCTCCAACTCATCCATTTGGCCGTGAGCCACCGTCACCTTGGCTTCAGGAAGCAAACTCTCAACTCGGTTTTTGCATTCCTGAATGCTGGTGACTCGATTGTGAAGCCAATAGATCTGTCCATCACGGTTGATCTCCCGCAGGCCAATCTGACGAAATCGTCGTTCGTCGAAAGCCGTGACCTCTGTTTGAACAGGAGCCCGACCTTCAGGAGCTTCATGGAGACTCGAGATATCTTTGACTCCCACCAGTGACATATGCAGAGTTCGGGGAATCGGTGTCGCTGTCATCGTCAATACATCCACCAGACGACGCAACTGCTTCAGCTTCTCTTTGTGAGCCACACCAAAGCGCTGCTCTTCATCGATCACGATCAATCCCAAGTCCTCAAAATGAACATCGCCAGAGAGCAGGCGGTGAGTTCCAATGAGGATGTCGACCTCTCCCTTTGAGACCTTCTCAAGGATCTCGTTCTGTTTTCTTCGACCCTGAAAACGACTGATCGATTCGACCTGTATTGGCCACTCTGCCATTCGTTCGCGGAAAGTCACAAGGTGTTGTTGGGCGAGAACCGTCGTCGGAACAAGAACTGCGACCTGCTTCCCCGCCTGTACCGCTTTAAAAGCCGCACGCATCGCCAGTTCTGTTTTTCCATAGCCAACATCTCCACAGATCAGCCGATCCATCGGTTTCGGCTTTTCCATGTCTCCCTTGATCGCTTCCATGGCGTGAAGCTGGTCACCCGTTTCATCATAGGGAAAAGCATCATCGAAGGCGGTAACCGCCACATTGTCCTCCGGGAAAGGATGCCCCGGTCTTTCCGCACGAATCGCCTGCACTTCAAGAAGTTCGGCAGCCAAATCGTGAACCGATTCTTCAGCACGGGCCTTCTTCTTCGACCATAGGGAACCGCCAACTTTATCGAGTTTTCCAGCTGTTCGTCCGCCACCGATATATTTCTGTACCAGATCGATGCGATCGACCGGCACGAGCAGAGTCACCCCTTCTGAAAATTCAAGAACAAGAAAATCTCCCTGGCGAGCTCCATCCCTGACCGCCCTTAATCCCTGATATCGGGCGATACCATGGGTGACATGAACGACCAGTTGCCCTTCCTCCAGTTCAAGGAAGTTGTCGACAGCACGGCCCTCGACACGCTTTCGAGTTTCTTTCTTTTCCAGGCTGCGTTTTCGACCAAGGGCGGCATTGCCGCTGACAAAGATCCCGCCCCCATCTTCGTGCCAACGGAATCCTGTCGAGAGCTGTCCCATACGAACCCGCACTGTCGGGCCGACATTCGATTCGGAGAGCACTTCTCGGAAACGCTCTCCTTCCGCCTCTTGTCGCAGAAAGACGACAACCTCTTCACCTCGATCGGAAACCTCTGCAAGGGCTGAAACCGTACCTTCCAGTGATCCCTGATAACGATCTGCTGAGACCACAGGCAACTGAAGGGGTCGGTGCCCGCCCTCGGGAATCAAGGGATCCAGCTGAAGACGAACATGGCGGCCGGCTCTTTCCCAAAAGCTCTCCGCCAGGACTTGTCGATGACCGGATGCCCATTGGCCTATCAGGAAATGGGCGCGCTCTTCGACCTCTTTAGGATTCCAAACCGCAACCACGGAACCCTTTGGGAGTGCATCGAAAAGCAACTTCTGGGTTCCGGTCCAACCACGAATAAACCACGAATCTCTGGGTGCCAATGAAAGCACTACCAGCTCAAGGTCACCACTGACACGTTGATCTCGGGGTGAAATCGATTGAATCGCATCGATTTCATCATCGAAAAAATCGATGCGATAGGGCGTTGGACTTTCGCGAGGCCACACATCGAAAAGACTTCCACGAATGGCAAAATCTCCTGGCCTCGCAACTTGCGGGAAGCGGCGATAGCCCGCTTCAACAAGATTTCGAGCCAGATCTCCCCGTGACCGACGATCTCCAACTCTCAAGACAACCCGATGATCTTCTCCAGTCTCTTGTCCGATCGGTTGCAATACCGCCTGCACTGGAGCGATCACCGTTTTGATTTGCCCGGACTCAAGATCTCGCATTGTTTCTATGCGATCTCGAAAAGTATCGAGATCCGGCTCCGAGTCTTCCTCAAAGAGGCTTTCCCACATCGGAAAATCTCCAATGGGTCGAGCACTAAAAGTCGCCACATCCTGACGCAACTGCTGAGCAGCATCAGGACTGGAAGTCAGTACGAGCAGGGGACGATCCTGGTTTTCAGTGAGAGCGGTCAGTAATAAACCGACAGCTCCGTCGGTACAGCGACCAATATGAAGAACAGGGTCTTTCTTGAGACGGGTACAGACCTCCCCCAGAACCGATGAGTCGTTCAAGACTCTTTCGATCAACGGATCACGATCTGTCTCGGTACTCCCTGAGGGGGTAGCCACCGCAACTCCGCTCACTTCCGACAGCCAGCAGAAACCGAAATGGCTCCCATGATCTGTCCGGAAGGCCACAGGATAGCCGCCTGCGACAAAATTTCACCCGATGAACTCAAAGTGAGAGCAAAGGAATGACGAAATTTTGTAAATGCCTGCGGATCTAGCTTTCGGTGGGGTCGACGCCGAGCTTATCGAGGGCGGCTTTGGCGGCTGCTTGCTCCGCCTCTTTCTTGGTCGTTCCCTCTCCCACGCCCAGCACTTCTTTTTTCAGCATCGCCTGAACGACAAATTCCTTGGCATGATCGGGACCGGTCTCGCTCCTGACCCGATAGTTCGGGGTTGAGCCATCTTCCTTCTGCAGATGCTGCTGCAGGAAAGACTTGTAGTTGACGGAGTGCTCCTTCTGATGGACAGCGAGGACTTGGTGGTAAAGATTTCGAACGATAAATTCTTTGGCCTGATCAATGCCACCATCCAGATAGATTGCGGCGATCACTGCTTCGAAGACATTCGCCATCAAACTATTGGGAAGCTTGCGACGACTGGTCACTCCCTTGCCAACAGCGTAGGCCTCATCGAGACCCAGGCGCATACTCTCCTCCGCCAAAGTATTGGTCGAGACGACCGCAGACTTTATCTGGGTCAGCTCCCCCTCTGGACGATCTGGAAAGAAATTGAAAAGGAACTCTGTCATCACCATCCCGAGCACCGAATCACCGAGAAACTCCATGCGCTCATTGCAAGGATTATCGATGGTCTTGAGGGATGAGTGGGTCAGGGCCTGAACCAGATGGTTAGGATCCCTGAAGTGATACCCGATACGCTTCTCACACACCTCAAGGCGCTTGAGATCCGCTGGGGCTATATTTTCGTGTTCAAATCCACGTGGACCGACCATGACACTTTTTTCCAGGAACGATCGCGGGCTTGAATGCGTCCCCCGGGGGGCGTACTTCCCGGAGGTCACGCATGCGAGCCGGCCACCGGCCAACACTGGATACTTCGGCAATGCAGGGTGCCTGCCTTACGGAATTTCGTAAAAAACCCGTAAAAGCCTGAATAACCCCCCAGACATCGTTGATCCAGCCCGAAAATATCGAATCCTCAGCCGGGCCTCATGGTCAACAGTCGACGGAGCCTTCCAGACACCTATATTAACGAGGATAAGACCGGAATTCAGGGCCTGCAACCAAGCCTGAACATCCGGCCACAGGAAATGAAAAGCCGACTGAGACCCTGAAAAGAGACCTGATGAGTACCAAGGACCCCTTCCGTCCCGTTTACGGTGTCAAGGAACAGCGCTGGAGCCTGCTCGACCTGCTCGACAGATTCGCCGATCCCGGCTTCTTCTCCGGGGGAGTCCTGCGCATCAGCGATCTGCACCTGCGACCCGGCAAGCCGGCGCACTACCGGTTCGATGGAGAACTGATTCCCCTGCCGGGCGGTGCAAACCTCGACGACGACACGGTTCAGGCTCTCATCAAACCCGCCCTGCGCGAGGACACCCTCGATCGGGTCAATGCGGGAGAGGATGTCGACGCTTCCTGGGAGTGGCCGGAGAAAGATCTCTCCTTCCGCATCAATGTCTTCCGTGCCCGCGAGGGCACCTGTGTGGCTCTGCGGGTGCTCGCCCGCAACGTTCCACCCCCTGAAGAAGTGGGCTTCCCCTTCGACAGTACTTGGAAACAATTCATGGCGATGGATCAGGGGCTCGTCATCGTCACCGGCATCACCGGCAGTGGAAAATCGACCACCGTCTCGAGCCTGCTGACAAGAAGAGCCAAAGAACGGGGTGAACGGGTCATCACTCTGGAAGACCCCATCGAATACATCCTCGACGGCGACAAGGCCCTCGTCTCGCAACGAGAACTGGGCCAGCACCTGTCATCCTTCAGTGGCGGCTTGCGCAGTGCGCTGCGGGAAGATCCGGATGTGATTTTCGTCGGCGAGGTACGCGATCCGGAAACCGCCGCCCTCGCGCTGACCGCCGCTGAAACCGGTCATGTGGTGATCACCACCCTGCACACCAAGGATGCTCGCGGGGCCATCACCCGCCTCGTCGATCTCTTCCCGGGAGAACGCTCCAGCGAAATCTGCTCGCAACTTTCCTTCAGCCTGTCGATGGTCATCGCCCAAAAACTGGTGCCGCGAAAGGATGGCCAAGGAAGAAGGGCGGCGATGGAAGTGATGGTCAACCACCCTTCTCTCTCGCACCTGATCCGCAGTGGCAAGTGGGCGCAGATCACCAGCCAGATGGAAACCCAGCGCCGCCAGGGCAGCATCACCAT